>JAPOPM010000259.1 GCA_026712905.1 Deltaproteobacteria bacterium | reverse complement strand
TATCTGCGGGGCATTCACGACGCCCAGGGCAACCTGATCGCCGGCACGACCGACAACAGCGGGGGCGAGGGCCGCAACGCGCGAAAGACCTTCACCGCCGAGACGAGCGGCACCTACTACGTGTCCGCCGGGGCCTGGGGCGACCAGGAGGGAACCTACAGACTCACGGCGACCGACCTCACGGACCTGGACGAAGCGCCCACGCAAGAAGACCCGCCCACGCAGGAAAACCCGCCCACGCCCGAGGATGCACCGACCTCGCAGCGCACGCCGGGTTCCGAACCGGAGGACGCCGATCTCCCGCAGGCTGTCACGACGCAGGGCCGGGTGAGCGTCAACGGTCCCCCGGTGACGGGAAAAATCGAATCCCTATGGGACCAGGATTGGTTCGCCGTCGAGCTGGTGGCGGGCCGGGAATACACGATCGACGTGCGCGGCCGGGAAACCGGCGACGGAACGCTGATCGATCCAACGATTTTCGGAGTGTTCGACAGTGAGGGTGACTGGATGCCGGGCACGTACGGGGACGATGGAGGGGTCGGCATCAATGCCCGGGTGTCGTTCACGGTGCCGGAAGATGGCACCTACTACGTGTCGCCGGCAGGCAACGGCGACACGTACAGCGGCATCGGCACGTATGAACTCGAGGTGCGGTCAAGCGACACCGAGGAAACCAGTGACGTGACCGGCGCGGACGAGGACGAGGCGCCGACCTTCGTCGAGGCGCGCTACACTTTCGTCCTGGCGGAGAACGTGGACGGGAGCGAGACTCCGGTCGCGCTCGGCACGGTGGCGGCAAACGACCCAGAGGGCGCGGCGCCGACGTACAGCATCGTGGGCGGCAACGAGTCGGGGCTGTTCACGATCAACGCGGCGACGGGGGAGTTGTTCTACACGGGCGCCGGCGAGGACTACGAGTCAGGCACGACAGGCCACGAGCTGACGGTCCGGGCGAGCGACGGCAGCCTGCACAGCGACGTGGCGGTCAGCGTCAGCGTCACCGATGTAGACGAGCCTCTCCCGACCGTTTCCGAGGGGAGCACGGATCTCCCGGCGGGTATCGACACCACGGGCCGCGTCCTGGTCGGCGAGTCGGCATCCGGCGAAATCCGAGCCCGGGACGACCGCGACTGGTTCGCGGTGGAGTTGACGGCCGGGACCACCTACCTCTTCGCGCTGGAGGGGTCGGGAACGGAAGCCGGGACGCTGTCGGAGCCGTATCTGGCCGGGATTTACGATGCGGAAGGGGGCTTGATGGGCGGCACGTCGGGCCACCACCGTGGCGAGGGCCGCAACGTACGGGTGGCCTTCACCGCACCGGAGGACGGCACCTACTACGCGTCGGCGGGAGCGGAAGGAGACCAGCAAGGCAGCTACCGGCTGACGGTGACGAAAGCTACGAGCTCGATCCACGTGTCGGATGCGGAGGCGCACGAGTCGGACGGCGTGCTGGTATTCCGCGTGAGCCTGGACGAGGCGTCGGCCCAGCCGGTGACGGTGCGCTATGCGACGGCGGACGGGACGGCGGTGGCGGGCGAGGACTACGAGCCGGTGTCCGGAGAGCTGGAGTTTGCGCCGGGTGAGACCGAGAAGGACGTTGAGGTCCCGCTGATCGACGACAGTGTGGAGGACAGCGGCGAGACGTTCGGTCTTTGGCTGGGCGACGCGGTGGGGGCGTTGCTGGCGGATTCGGAGGCGACGGGCACGATCTACAACAGCGAACTCGCGATGACGGTTTCGGAGGGGACGATGGACTTCCCCGCCGACACGAGCACGCCGGGTCGTGTCGTGGTCGGCGAGACGGCGGCGGGAAGAATCGATCCCAAGAAGGAAAGGGACTGGTTTGCGGTGGAGTTGGAGGCCGGCAAGACCTACCGGATCGAGTTGGAGGGACAGCCTCGGCAACTGTGGAAACCCCACCTGTGGAATCCCTACCTGTACGGCATTCACGATTCCGAGGGCAACCTTATTCCCGGCACGACGGACGAATATCACGGTCTAGGCTATAACGCCGCGATGGTGACTTTCACCCCGACGGTTGCGGGCACGTACTACGTGTCCGCCGGCGGCGGTAGACACCAACATGTTTGGGGTCTCTACGCCTCGGGCCCCTACTGGCTATCGGTGACGGATGCCGGAGCTCTCGACACGCTGACGGCCGGGACGGACACGACGGGCACGGTGGCGGTGAACGGCACCACGTTGGGCGCGATCGACTATGGCCGCGACCGCGACTGGTATGCGGTGGAGTTGCAGGAGGGCAGAACGTACTGGTTCGACGTGGAGGGCGAAAGCACCGGCGCCGGCGACCTGGAGGACCCCTACCTGCGCGGCATCTACGATTCCGATGGAACAGTGATCGCCGGCACGACGGACAACAACTCCGGCATCGGCCGCAACGCATGGTTGATCTATATCGCCAAGGAAACGGGCACCCACTACATGTCCGCCGGTTCCGTCGGCCAGTACAGGGGGACCTACAGAGTGGGGGTGACGGACATTACGGACGCTTACATGCAGACATTCGACCCCGACATGACCCCCAGCCTCGCAGTGGATGGATCGGTCACGAGCAGCATCGACGCGGCAGGCGACCGAGACTGGTACGCGATGACGTTGGAGGCCAACGTGATCTATCGGGTGCTCATGGAGGGTTCGTACCTGGGCGCCGGAACCCTTGGAAACCCGTACCTGTACGGCATACACGATTCCGACGGCAACCTGATCGCCAGAACGACGAACGACAACGGCGCCCGCCGGAATCCGGACAGTTGGGTGTTTTTCAGGCCGTCGGAAGCCGGCACCTACTACGTGTCCGCGGGCGCCCATCGCGCCGATACGGGGACCTACAAGCTATCGCTGAAAAATACTATAAGCGGCGATGCGCAGACGGCAGGGACCGACACGAGCGGGCGCATCGGCGGGACTCAAACGGTCTTGGGCGAGATCGACTATCCCTATGATGCGGATTGGTATGCGGTGGAGATGGAGGCTGGCGGGACCTACCTCTTCGATTTGGACGGAATTTGGCTGCGGGAAATAGCGGATACACTTCTGGAAGACCCGTTCCTGGCCGGGATCTACGATTCCGCCGGTAACCTGATCCCCGGCACGGAGGACAACAATGGCGGATTCTGGCTGGACAGTCATAAGACCTTCCGGCCGGCGGAAACCGGCACCTACTACGTCTCTGCCCGTTCGTTCGGCAGCGGTACGGGGCCCTACAAACTAGAGTTGACGACGGACCTGCATTCGGCCTGGACCAACACGATCGGGCGGCTCCCCGTGGACGGATCGGTGCAGGGCGATATTGCCTGGGATCGCGACCGGGACTGGTTCGCGGTAACCCTGGAGGCCGGCGACCTGTACCGGTTCAACCTGTCAGGGGCCAGGCGCGTCTGGATTGAAGGGATCTACGATTCGGACGGCACCCGGGTTGAGTCCGGAGCCTGGGCCAGAGAGCCGTTGTTTCTCATGCCGTCGGAAGACGGTACCTACTACGTGGGCATCGTGGGCAGGCGATCCAAATACAAGGAGACGGTATCGTACACGCTGTCGGTGGAGGATCTCTCGGGGGCGTCCGTGGCCGACAGGAGCACCAGCATCGAGGTGGGTGGATCTGTCAGGGGCGCGATCAGCTACGACGGCGAGGTGGACTGGGTTGCGTTTGAACTGGAAGCCGGCACGGCCTACCGCATCGACATAGACCCTGAGTCCACATACCGTGGCAAGGTTGCCGCGCATCTGTGGGGGGTCTATGATTCCGACGTCGAGTTGGTTCCCGACACGACGAACACCGCGACCAGGTACGGCAACACCCACAGGATTGAGTTCACCCCGTCGGCAGACGGCACCTACTACGTGGCCGCCGGTGCGGGAGGTGACGTTCTCACCCATGACTACACCCTGTCGGTGGAAGAGTTGTAGGGATCAGCGCCAGCCGCGTCAGGTCTCGGTCCTTTCAATCCTGCCCTGCCGCGGCCCGGTCGGCCATCACCACCGCCGTGTCCTGCGCCACTCGGCCCGCGGGGATGGCGGCGTCGCCGTTGCGTAGGCGCCGCAGCATCTCGCGCTTGTCCGCACCGGTCACCACCCAGAGAATTCGCCTCGCCCTGTCCAGCACCGGAAACGTAAGCGTCATGCGCCGGCGGCCCTGATAGACGCCGGTCGCGGCCACCCTTGCGTCGCGGATTTCCAGCTCCGGCGCTCCCGGGACCAGCGACGCCGTGTGGCCGTCGGGACCGAGGCCCAGGTGGACCAGGTCCAGGCGCCCTGACGGCGCCGTCAACCGCTCCAGCGTGCCGGCATATTCGCGTGCGGCCGCATCCAGGTCCGGTGTCTCCACCGGCATGGGGTGGATCTGATCGGACCGGAGGGGCGTATGCGCCAGGCTCTCGAGCAGGTGCGTCAGGTTGCGGTCCGGGTGGCCCGCCGGGGCCACGCGCTCGTCCACCTGCACGACCTCCACCGCATCCCAAGGCACTTCCTCCTCCGCCAGCGCCCGCAGCATCACCCACGGCGTCCGCCCGCCGCTCGCGGCGAATACGAATCGTCCGCGGGCACCAACCGCGGCGCGCGCGGCATCCGCGATGAAGGCGGCCGCGCGCCGCGCCACCGCATCGCTGTCCGGCAATATCTCGATGTCCATGGCCGGACTTCCGGCTATTTCTTGTCCGGCAGCTCCTCGTGGCCGCCGAACTGGAAGCGCATGGCCGAGAGCAGCTTGTCGCCGAAGTCCGCTTCCCCGCGGGAGCTGAAGCGCTCGAACAGGGCCGCGGTGAGGACGTGGGCGGGCACCGCCTCGTCCACGGCCGCGTGGATGGTCCAGCGACCTTCCCCGGAATCGGACACCCGGCCGGCGAACCGCCCCAGCTCCGAGTCCTCGAGCAACGCGTTGGCGGTGAGGTCCAGCAGCCAGGAGGTGACCACGCTGCCGCGCCGCCACAACTCCGCCACCTCTCCCAGGTCGAAGTCGTACTGGTAGTGCTCCGGATCCCTCAACGGCGTCTGTTCCGCGCTGGCGGCCCGCCCCTGTTTGCCGATGTTGGCGTGCTTCAGGATGTTGAAACCCTCGGCGTAGGCCGCCATGAGACCGTACTCGATGCCGTTGTGGACCATCTTGACGAAGTGGCCCGCGCCATTGGGGCCGCAGTGCAGGTAGCCGTGCTCCGCGGTGCCCTTGCCCGGCGGCCGGCCCGGGGTGGGCGGCGCCTCGTCGATGCTGGGGGCCAGCGTGGCGAAGATCGGATCGAGATGTTCCACCACGCCCGTCTCGCCGCCGATCATTTGGCAATAACCCCGGTCCAGTCCCCAGACGCCGCCGCTGGTGCCGACGTCCACGTAGTGGATGCCCTTGGCCTGCAGTTCGCGGGCGCGCCGGATGTCGTCGACGTAATTCGAGTTGCCGCCGTCGATCAGGATATCGTCCGCTTCCAGGTGCTCCACGAAGGAGCCGATGGTCTGGTCCACCACGGCCGCGGGCACCATCATCCACACCGCCCGGGGCTTGTCGAGCTTCGCCACCAGTTCGGCGAGCGAGCCGCTCCCCACCGCGCCATCCTGCACCAGTCCCTGGACGGCGTCGGCGTGCCTGTCGAAGGCAACCACTTGGTGCCCAGCCTTGATCAGCCGCCGCGCCATGTTGCCGCCCATCCTTCCCAAACCGATGATGCCCAACTGCATGCCAGCCTCCTTGGGTACGCTGTTTCTTGTCGAGGATGTCTCCTAAGGGGACATCTTAACACACCGGCACCACCGGAAGGACCCACCGCGGCAACACGATAGTATTGCCCTTCCGGATACGATAAAGTGTGCGCGACATGTACGCTCCCATCGAGAACCACGGCGTCATCGGCGACCTTCACACGGTCGCCCTGGTGGGTGACAACGGCTCCATCGACTGGTTCTGTTATCCGCGTTTCGACTCGCCCAGCGTCTTCGGCGCCGTGCTCGACGACGCCAAGGGCGGACGTTTCGTCATCGGTCCGGACGTGGACAACGTCACCTGCCGGCAGTTGTACCTGCCCGATACGAACATCCTGATCACCCGTTTCATGACCGAGGAAGGCGTCAGCGAGGTCATGGACTTCATGCCGCCCGGACCGGCCGACGAGAACTACCACGGGCGCATCATCCGCATCGCCAAGGTGGTGCGCGGCACCATGTCGCTCAAGCTGGAATGCACGCCCGCGTTCGACTACGGACGCGGGGACCACACCGTGGAGGTGCGCGACAACCGCGCGGTGTTCCAGAGCGACGGTCTCGGCTGCATGCTGAAGCTGTCCCAGAGCGGCCACCGCACGGTCGTGTCCATGCGCCCGGACGGCAACGGCGGGGTGGTCGCCAGCGGCACGCTGCACGAGAACAGCGTGCTGGCGGCGGTGTTCCAGGGGGTCGACGACCGCGGCATCGACTGCGACTGTCCGGAGGTGGACGGCTGCCTCGAGCTGCTGGAGGACACCGAGCGCTACTGGCACCAGTGGCTGCGCCAGTCCCGCTACAGCGGCCGCTGGCGCGAGATGGTGGACCGCTCGGCGCTGGTGCTGAAACTCCTGTGCTACGAGCCCACCGGCGCCATCGTGGCCGCGCCCACCTGCAGCCTGCCGGAGAACATCGGCGGCGAGCGCAACTGGGACTACCGCTACACCTGGATCCGCGACGCCAGCTTCAGCCTGTACGGCCTCATGCGGCTGGGCTTCACCTACGAAGCGGGCCGCTTCATGGGCTGGCTCAAGGAACGCTGCGGCGACCTCAAGCCGGACGGCTCGCTGCAGATCATGTACGGCATCCGCGGCGAGAAGAACATCCCCGAGTCCACCCTCGACCACTGGGAAGGCTACCGGAAATCCTCGCCCGTGCGCATAGGCAACGCCGCCGCCGACCAGCTCCAGCTCGACATCTACGGCGAGATGATGGACTCGGTGTACCTGTTCAACAAGTACGGCACGCCTATCGACTCGGAGCTGTGGACCAACCTGTCACGCCTGATGGAGTGGGTGTGCGACCATTGGAACCAGCGTGACGAAGGCATCTGGGAGGTGCGGGGCGGACGCCAGCACTTCGTCTACTCCAAGCTCATGTGCTGGGTGGCCCTGGACCGGGGCGTGCGCCTGGCGGAGAAGCGTTCGTTCCCGGCCAACCGCGAGCGCTGGCTCAGGAACCGGGACGCCATCTACGAACGGATCATGACGGATGGCTTCAACAACGAACGCAACGCCTTCGTGCAGTCCTTCGGCAGCGACACGCTGGACGCCAGCAACCTGCTCATGCCGCTGGTCTTCTTCGTGTCCCCCACCGACCCCAAGATGCTCTCCACCCTGGAGGCCATCCACCGCCCGCCGCACGAGGGCGGCCTGGTGTCGGACAGCCTGGTGTACCGCTACGACGTGGCCCGGACGGCCGACGGGGTCGCCGGCGAGGAAGGCACCTTCAGCATGTGCACCTTCTGGCTGGTGGAAGCGCTCACCCGCGCCGGCCGGCTCGGCAACGCCCGCTTCATCTTCGAGAAGATGTTGAGCTACGCCAATCACTTGGGTCTCTACTCCGAGGAGACCGGCCCGCGGGGCGAGGCCCTTGGCAACTTCCCCCAGGCCTTCACCCACCTGGGCCTCATCAGCGCGGCGTTCAACCTCGACCGCAAGCTCGGGTCGAAGGACTGAAGCTCCGTCCGACGGGGTTGCGACAGCCCCCGGATTCACGTAGACACCACCCCGTAACAGCCAGCCGGGTCCGTGAGAACGCGCGGTCCCGAAACCATTCCAGGAACGGAGGAAGACGTATGTTTGCAAGAGTGCTCGTGGCATTGGCCGTGCTCGGCCTCACCCTCCCCGCCTTCGCGGAAGAGAAGATCTCCCCCGCGCTTCAGAAAGTAATCGAAGCCGCCAAGAAGGAAGGCGAGCTCAAGATCCAGTGGACGCCCGGCCGGCTCGGCGGGGACGTGGGCCTGCGCAAGATGGTCGCGGCCTTGAACAAGCGCTACGGGACCGATCTCAAGGTCCGCTACACCCCCGGACCCAGCTTCCCGCGCATGACCGCCAAGCTGCTGCAGGAACATGCCGCCGGCCAGCCGGCCAGCACCGACCTCCACCTGGGCACCTCGAACCACATCTCCCAGGGCACGGCCAAGGGCATGCTCACGCTGATGGACTGGGAGGGATTGCTGGAGCGGCCCAACCCCAAGGACGCCAACATCAACCGGACCGCCCCCAAGGGCGCGGCGGTGGCCATCGCTTCACGGGTGGTGGGCATCTCCTACAACTCGCGGCTGGTCAAGGGCGATGACGTCCCCACGAGCATGGAGGACGTCTTCAAGCCCAAGTTCAAGGGCAAAATCGCATCCACGCCCTACGCCACCGGGCTCTACCAGTTCGCCGCCGACGACATGCTCGGGCGCGAGCGCATGACCGACTACACCAAGCGCCTCGCCGCGCACATCGGCGGACTGATCATCTGCAACGCCCAGGATCGCCTCGCCAGCGGCGAGTTCCTGATGCTGGTGTTCGATTGCGGCCACGACGACGCGCTGCGCATGAGCCGCAAGGGCGCGCCCGTGAAGCAGGCCACCATCAAGGAGATCTCACGGGTCAACGTCATGTACCTGGGCGTGCCCAAGCATGCGCAGCGCCCCAACGCGGCCACCCTGTTCGCGGCATTCATGAACACGGCGGAGGGCCAGAAGCTCCAGTGGGACCTGGGCGGTCACGACCTGCACATCTACCCGGAGGCCAACACGCGCAAGCCGGTGCAGAAGATCGTCGCGGGCGGCGGCCTGCTCTTCATCGACACGGTGGAGCGCAACAACACGCACGATCCCAAGGCGCTCCGGAAGATCCAGGCGGAGTTCCGCAAGATCCTCAAGGACGGCGGCAAGTAGTCGCCGCGCGACCCGGGAGGCCACGCGTCTCCCGCGGTCCGATCAGCATCGGGGGCATGCCTTTCATCGAGTCCAAGGCATGCCCCCGATCAGTCGGGAACAAGTTGCCCGCACCCGAACCGAGAAAGGCCCGTCGCCGTGCGCCTGCCGCGTCTTAACGGCCGGGTTTCCCCGCTGTTGCCCGTCGCGCTGGCCCCCATGGCGCTCGTGGCGATGTTCATTCTGGTGATCGTGTGGGTGAGCTTCCAGAGCGGCACCCTCGGCACCGCCCATTCCAGCTATACCCTGGAGAACTACCACGATGTCCTTGGAGACTCCGAGATCTACGGCGTGCTGTGGAACACGCTTTGGTTTGCGTTTTCCACGGTTTTCTTCGCGCTGATCATCGGGCTTCCCATCGCCTGGCTCACCGAGCGCACCACGATTCCGGGAAAACCCGCCATCTACGTCATCATGACGCTGGGGCTCCTGATCCCCGGCATCTTCGTGGCCATGGGCTGGACGTTCATCGCCCACCCGCGCATCGGCTTCATCAACCGCTGGCTGGTGGACCTGTTGGGGCTGGATTCCGGCCCGGTCAACATCGCGACGCCCCTGGGCATGGGTTTCGTGCAGGGGCTGAACCTGGCGCCGCTGGCGTTCATCCTCACCACGCAGATGTTCCGCGCCATGAACCCCATGCTGGAGGAGGCGGCGCGCACCGCCGGCATGAGCGCCGCGGCCACGCTGCGCCGGGTGACGATTCCCCTGGCCATGCCCGCCATCATGGCCGCGGTCATCTACATCTTCATCGTCGGCATCGCCACCTTCGACGTGCCCGCGGTCATCGGGCTGGGCAACCGCGTCTACCTCTTCAGCACCTATCTGTTCACGCTGACGTTCCCCGAGGACATGGAGCCGCGCTACGGCATCACCGGCGCGGTGGGAGTGCTCATGATCGTGGTGGCGCTGGCGCTCACCGCGTGGTACGGCCGCGTGCTGCAGAAGGGCAACCGCTACCAGGTCATCACGGGCAAGGGCTACCGCCCCAAGATGCTGGACCTGGGCGGGTGGAACTGGGCCGCCTGGGGAATGATCGGAGTCTACGCCGTCCTCTCCAAGCTCGTGCCCATCGGGCTCGTCGGCTTCATCGCCTTCGCACCCTACGTCGCGCCGCCGTCCCTGGAGATGTGGGAACAGCTTTCGCTCAACAACTTCTACAACGTCAACTGGGAACTGGTCTGGCGCGGCATGAAGCATACGTTGATCCTGATGTTCGTGGTGCCGGCGCTGGTGCTGGTGTGCGCCTTCGCCATCTCGTGGCTGGTGGTGCGCACCCGCAGCCGCGGGCGTTACGCTTTGGAGTTCGGCGCCTTCCTGCCTCACACCGTGCCCGAACTGCTCTTCGCCATCGGCGCGCTGCTGGTGGCGCTGTTCGTGCTGAAGGATTACGTGCCCCTTTACGGCTCCGTGTGGCTCATCGCGCTGGTGTACCTGGTCACCCGCCTGCCCTTCGCCACCCGCGCCTTGAACGGCGCGCTCTTGCAGATACACAAGGAGCTCGAGGAAGCGGCCTACGTGTCCGGGATGACCATGTTGCGGGCCAGCCGCCGCGTGCTCCTGCCGCTGTTGCGCCCCACCCTCATGTCCGTGTGGATCTGGACCGCCCTGCTGGTCTATCGCGAGGTTACCGTGGCGGTGTTCCTCGCCACCGAGAGCAACATCACCCTCACCGCGGTGGTGTGGAGTTACTGGGCCGCGGCCGGCATGACCGAAGCCTCGGTGGTGACGACCCTGATGATCCTGTTCTTCTCGCCGCTATTGCTGCTGTTCTGGATCTTCGGCCGGCGCAGCGCCCTGGCGGAAGAGTGAGACAAACGGCTGTTGGAGCCTCGTTCATGATCAGCATTCGCAAGCTGGAAAAGATATTCGACTCGTCCCGCGGCCCGGTGCGCGCCGTCGACGGCATCGACCTGGAAGTGGCCGAAGGCGAGTTCATGGTACTCCTGGGGCCCAGCGGCTGCGGCAAGACCACCACCCTGCGCTGCGTGGCCGGCCTGGAGCGGCCCGACGGCGGCTCCATCGAAATCGACGGCGAACTGGTGGACAGCGCCGAGGGCGGGTCCTATGTGCCGCCCGAGCGGCGCGACATCGGCATGGTGTTCCAGAGCTACGCCGTGTGGCCCCACCTGAACGTGCTGCAGAACGTGGTCCTGCCGCTCACCGAGGGACAGCGGCGCATCCCACGGTCGGAGGTGCGGGACCGGGCACAGGAAGCGCTCCGGCTCGTGCGGCTGGAAGGGCTGGAGGAACGCCCGGTCACGGACCTGAGCGGCGGCCAGCAGCAACGCGTGGCGCTGGCCCGGGCGGTGGTGACGCGGCCCAAGGTGCTGCTCATGGACGAGCCCCTGAGCAACCTCGACGCGCGCCTGCGCGACCAGATGCGCGACGAGCTGCGGCGCATCGCCGAATCCGTGAGCGTCACCTCCCTCTACGTCACCCACGATCAGGCCGAGGCCCTGAGCCTGGGCGACCGCGTGTGCGTCATGAACGAGGGACAGATCCTCCAACTCGCCACGCCCAAGGAGGTTTACTCCGAGCCGTCCAGCCTCTTCGTCGCGCGCTTCGTCGGCGAGATGAACTTCCTCCCGGCCAAGGTGCTCGACGCCGGCCGAGTGGAGTCGGGCCTGGGCGCCATCGAATGCGCCGTGCCGTCCGGCTGCGCGCCGGGTGCGGCGGTCACGCTGGGCATCCGCCCCGAGCACATCGGCATCGCCGTGGGCGAGTCGCCGGCCGGCCTGCGCGGCCAGGTGCTGCGCCAGACGTACCTGGGCGACACGCTTCACTGCCAGGTACAGGTGGGCGAGGTGGAGCTGACGGTCCGGGCGGTGGGCGACGCCGAGTACGCCCGCGGTGAGACGGTCGCGGTCTCTTTGCTCGACAAGGGCTGGCACGTGTTCCCTGAAGCTTGAAGGAGAGTCCCCATGTCTTTGATCGTCAGCGCCGAGCAGACTCGCGAACTGGTGGATATGACCCAGTGCATCCGCCTCCTCGACCGAATGTTCCGGGACCGGGCCGCCGGCAAGGTGCGAACCCTTCCACGCCGGAGACTCCAGGGCAGTTCCAAGCAGCTCAACATCATGGCGGCGTGGCACCAGGACACGGATCTCATCGCGCTGCGCAGCTACGTTGCCAAGGCCAACACCATCTCGCTGTACGACGGCGCCGCCGGCGCGCTCCAGGTGATCATGAGCGCCGCCTATCTCAGCAGCCTGCGCACCGGCGCGGCCACCGGCGTGGCGGCCAAGTACCTGGCCCCACCGAAGCCCGCCGTGCTGGGTCTCATCGGCCCGGGGTGGCAGGGCACGTTCCAGGTGGAGGCCGTGGTCAAGGCCTGCCGGCCCAAGCAGGTGCTGGTGTACGGCCGCAACGCCGCGCGCCGGCAATCCTTCATCGAGACCATGCGCAAGGTCGTGAAGACACCCTTCCGGGTGGCCGGCTCCCTGGACGAGGTCGAGAGCGAGTCCGACATCCTGGTGATCTCCACCAGCTCCACCACCCCCATCGTCGACGGCCGGAGGCTCAAGGACGACGTCCTCGTCGCCACCATCGGCGCCAACTCGACCGTGAAACACGAGGTGTCCGGGCGGCTCGTCAGGTCCATGGACCTGGTGGTCACCGACGATCTCGCCACCGCGCGGCACTGCAGCGGCGACCTCGTCGACGCCTGTGCCAGGAGGCAACTGCGCTGGCGCGACGTCGTGCCGCTGGAAACCATCGTCTCCGACGGTGTCCCGGGCCGAGCCCGCAAGGTGCTGTTCCAGTCCAACGGGATCCCGGACGAGGACCTGGCGGTGGGGACGTACGTGTTGCGCCAGGCGCTGCGGAAGAAGATGCGGTTGCGGGAGATAAAGGAGTTCTGAGTAAACCGGGAGGCGAAGAAGTTCGGCCTTCTTCGCCTCCCATTATCGGTTCAGTCGATCACGCCGTACAGCCGCTTCGCGGAATCCGCCAGCAGCCATTTCTTGTCCTCGGGAGACAGGTCCTCGCGCCGGCCGAGGTGGTCGATGTTCTCCGGGAACTCCATGTCCCAGTGGGGGTAGTCGGACGCGTAGTAGAGAACGTCCGGGCTCAGCCACTTGCCCGTCTCGCCGATGAACGGTTCGTAGTCCTCGGCGTGGAAGTAGATGTTGCCGTTGCGCACGTACTCGCTGGGCTTCTTCTTGCACAGCGGCGCTTCCGCCTGGCCGCGCTTCTCCCATTCCTCGTCCATGCGTCCGGCCCAGTAGGGCGCCCATGAGCAGCCCGCCTCCATGAACGCCACCCGGAGGTTCGGAAACCGGTCCATCACGCCGCGGAAGATCATGCTGGTCATCTGCATCATCTGGGCGAAGGCATGGGACAGGGTATGGACCTCGATGAACTGGTCGAAACCGTCCGCGCCGAAATACTGCGGCCCGCGCACCGTGGCGTGCACGCCCACCATGCAGTTGAGCTTCTCCGCCTCCTCGTAGATGGGCCAGTAGTCCTGGTGCCCCAGCGGCAACCGCAGCCCCACCGCCGGCAGCATCAACCCCGTCAGCTCCAGCTCCTGGACCGCCCGGCGCAGCTCCTTGACCGCCTCGGGCACGTCCTGAAAGGACACCAGCGCCACCCCCTTGAGCCTGGGGCTGACCTTCTGGAACTCCTCGGAGACGAAGTCGTTCCACGCCTTGCACAGGGCCACCGCCAGGTCGGGCTCGCGGATCCAGCCGATGCCCAGACCACCGGTCGGATAGAGGTACGCGGTGGTGAGGCCGCCCTCGTCCATGGCGTTGAGCCACGTCTTCGCGTCACCCGCCGTCGTCCCCAGGGTTCCGCCGATGGAACGGTCCCAGTTGTCGATCGGGTAGAGGGTCGCCGTCCGGTCCACCCAAGGCGTCTCCATATACTGCTTGAGCTGCTCGTCACTCTCGGTGATGTGCCCGTCCGCATCGATGACTTCGATGTCTCTGGCCATGGTTTCCTCCTCGATTGGTTTGGTCGGTTGAAAGAGTGCCGGCGGCGCGGAGTTGACTGGATGCCGTACTCGGTCACGCGATGGAGTGCATCCGGCGCCGAGGGAACGAACAGTCTCGACTCTATGGCCATCGCCGCTACGTTGTCAAGACAGCCGGGGGTCGGCTAGTGTGGTGTCTATATCGGGACCGGAGGGAGTAGAACAGCGATCATGGAATTCGGGATGCAGTTCTTTCCTTGCGTGGGGCCGGCCCACCGTTCGGCGGCCGCGTACTTCGACGACTGCCTGAGGCTGTGCGAGCTGTGCGACGAGTACGGCTACACCCGCATCCGCACGGTGGAGCACTACTTCCACTTCTACGGGGGCTACAGCCCGAACCCCATCGTGTTTCTCACCGCGGCCTCTCAGCGCAGCGCGGCCGCGCGCCTGGTCACCGGCGCGGTGCTGCCGGTATTCAACAACCCGCTCAAGCTCGCGGGCGAGATCGGCATGCTCGACGCCATCTCCGGCGGGCGGCTCGAAGTCGGTTTCGCGCGCGCGTTCCTGCCCCACGAGTACCAGCGTTTCGGCATCTCGCCGGACGAGTCGGTGGCGCGTTTCGACGAGGGCATGGCACAGGTGCGCCGTCTGCTCGAAGAGGAGAACGTCACCGACAAGGGGCGGTTTCACAGCTTCGAGAACATCCCCTCGCTGCCGCGCCCGACGCAGAAGCCGCGCCCCCGGTTCTGGACCGCGGCCCTCGCCACCCCGCGGTCATTCGAAAAGGCCGGGGCGCAGGGGAACTGGATCATGGCCATCCCGATCGCCCGCTCCGCCATGCGCGAGCTGTGCGGCATCTACCGCGAAGCATGGGACAAGGCCGGCCATCCGGGCAAGGGCCGCGTGATGCTCGCCTTCCACATGTACTGCCACGAAGACGCGGACGAAGCGGCGCGGATCGCGCGCGGTCCCTTGAACCGTTATCTGGCAGCGCTGGTCGACGCCGCATCGGGCTGGATCACCGGCGCCTCCTCCGCCGACTACAAGGGCTACGACAAGATCATCGCCGCCCTCAAGCGCGAGACCTTCGAGTCCCAGGTGGAGAGCGGCGCGGCCTGGGTCGGCACGCCGAATCAACTGGCGGAGCGGATCGCCGCCTATGACGAGGTGGTGGGCGGCATCGACGACGCCTCGCTGCAGGTCAACTTCAACGACATGAGCCTCGACGACGCCGAACGTTCGGTTCGCCTGTTCGGCGAAGAAGTGATGCCGGGTTTCGGCGCCGTGAAAGCGGCGGCGAAGTAGTCCGCCTGCCCAGCCGGGATCGCTTCGACACACAGGTGTGCTCATCGTCACGGTGCTTGACACCAGCCCCCCACCTGAATAAACATGGCGATTTTCAAACGGCGCGGGAAACGTCATCCGCGCCGGCAAACCGGCGACTACCGCCTTGACGGAGGTGTAACCATGACTCGTCTTTTTCATGCCGTAGTTATCGGCTTCGCGGCACTCCCGCTTTTCGCCGTCCCGAGCCACGCGGAGTTCCCGGAAAAGAATATCAACAGTGTCGTCACCTTCTCACCCGGTGGGGGCTTCGACACCATCTCGCGGGCCATCACCCGCTTCGGCGAGAAGTATCTGCCCAAGGGCGTCAAGATGATCGTCAAGAACGTCACCGGGGCCGGCGGCATCACCGGCACCGTCTATCTCTACCGCTCCAAGCCCGACGGCTACACCATCGGACAACTGCACGGCGGCATGATGGCCGTGCCGTTTCTGAGGGGCGTCAAGAAGACGGGCTACGACTACGAGAAGTTCACCTGGGTGGCGCGGGTCGGCGGCGAGCCCTACGCCCTGCTCTTGCGCAAGGACTCCAAGTACAAGTCGCTGGAGGACTTGCAGAGGTCCAAACGCGTGACCTGGGGTCTCGAGGCCATCGGCGTCGGACGTTGGGTGGACGCCTTCATTGCGGCCGCCGAGTTGGGCATCGACTACCAGGTCGTGTCCGGCTACCGCGGCACCGGCGAGAACCTGCCCGGCCTGTTGCGGGGGGACTACGACGTCTTCTTCCAGCCCATCGACCATCCCTCCGTGGTGCCGTACCTCAAGACCGGCGAGATCCGGCCGGTCCTGACCATGGGACCGAAGAGGGCCATCAACGCTCCCGATGTCCGCACCGCCATCGAGGCGGGGTACAACGTCACGGTGTCTTCAGCCCGCCACATAGCGGCCCCCCCGAAAACCCCGGCCAAGGTGGTGAAAGTCCTGGAGACGTTGCTCATGAAGGCCATGAACGACAAGGACTACGATGCGTTCATCAAGAAGTCGGGGCTCGTGCTAGATCCGGGCGGCACCGCGCGGGCCAACAAAGACATCGCGGACCTCGCGGCGCTCTACCGGAAGTACTCGCCCGCGATGAAGAAGGCCCTGAAGCAGTAGGCCACGGTTCCTGCCGGTCGCACGTTGACAAGTAGCTACCATTTGTCACCATGCGATCGGTGGGAATCAAGGCACTCAACAACCGGCTGAGCGAGTACATCCGGCTGGCCGCATCCGGCGAAACCGTCCTGGTAACGGACAGGGACCGCGTGGTGGCGGAAATCGGCCCTCCGAAGGAGACGCGGAGCCCGTTTCTCGCGGACGCCATGTTGGCGGAGGCGGTACGTGCCGGTTGGTTGACACCCCCGGTGCTGCGTTTTAATCCAGTCGAGCGAACGTCCCCGTTACACCCCGTTCCGCAGCACCTTCCCCGCCCGCTCCCCGGTGGGCTCGCCGCCCTCCAGTGACACCTCTCCGTTGACCAGGACGGTATGAATGCCGTCCGCATACTGGGCCAACCGGGCGGCGCCGCCGGGGAAGTCGTGCAACAGCTCGGGCTCGCGGGGGGCGACGGTGGCGGGGTCGAACACCGTCACGTCCGCGGCCATTCCCTCTTCAAGCCGGCCGCGGTCGGCAATGCCGCAGATGTCGGCCTGCATGGAGGTGAGCTTGCGCACCCCCTCCTCCAGGGTCAGGTCGCCGCGCTCGCGCACGTACTTGGCCAGCAGCAGGGTGCAGTAGCCGAAGCCCGCGTCGATGGCCACGTGGGCGCCGGCGTCGGACTGGCCCAGTACGGTGTAGGGGTTCGCCACGATGGCGCCGACGGCATCGGCGTCGCCGTTGGTGTGGGCGGTCTGGAAACCGGTTTCCAGGTTTTCCTCCAGGCACAGGTCCATGAAGGCGTCGAAGACGTCCTTGCCCACGGAGCGGGCGTAGTCGGCCACGTTGGCGCCCTTGAGATGGGCGTTCTTCTCGGTGGCGGGCTTGACGATGTAGACGATGTCCCAGCGCCGGTGGAAGGCCGAGGTGCTGGTGTCCTCCACCACCTCCCAGCGCAGCTTCTTGCGCACTTCCGGGTCCTGGAAGGCGGCCCGGCGTTCCTCGATGGGGCTGAACATGAGGCCGCGCCAGGTGGGGAACTCGTCGAACTCCTGACCGTCGATGAGGTTGAAGCGGTTGTTGAAGGGGCGGACGTTGGTGTTGGCCCAGGCCTGGGCGCCGCGCTCGAAGCCCTTCACCGTGGCGTCCAGCAGCTCGCGCCACTCATCCGGTCTGGCCCAGCGGTGCAGGATGGAGTTCCACACCACCGGACGGCCGGTGCGCAGCGAGAAGTCGGCCAGCGAGGCCACCCGCTCGGCGTTCTGGCCCGCGGAACTCATCTGGATGACGCCGCGGTTCAGGTCCGTAAGCACCTGCCCCAACGCTTCCAGCTCTTCCCATTCCGCCAGCCGGCTCGGCAGCGGCTCGCCGTCCTCGCGGAAGTGGCGCTCGTTGCGGTTGGTGGAGAAGCCCAGGAGCCCGGCGTTGAGCGCGTCGCGCAGGAGCACCTGCATGGCCGCGACCTCGTCCGGGGTGGCGGCGCGCTTGATGGCGTCCTCGCCCATGACGTACTGGCGCAGCGGGCAGTGGCCCACAAGCATGCCGACGTTGAGCGCCGGACGCATGGCCGCCACCGCGTCCATGTAGCCGGCCATGTCGGTCCAGCTCCATTCCACCGCGCGCCGCAGGAGGTCGATGTCCATGCCTTCCACGTGGGAGAAGGTCTGGAGCAGGATGTCCCGGTCCTCCGGCTTGCACGGGGCGAGGCTCAGGCCGCAGTTGCCGGTGACGATGCTGGTGACGCCGTGGTAGCAGGAACTCGTCACCTGGGGGTCCCACAGGAGCTGTGCGTCCATGTGGGTGTGGCCGTCGATGAAGCCGGGGGCGGCCACCAGGCCGTCGCCGTCCACCTCGCGCCGGGCCGCGCCGGCCTTGCCGCCCACCTGGCGGATGGTACCCCCCTCGACGGCCACGTCCCCCGTGTAACGAGGCTGGCCCGTGCCGTCACAGATGGTCGCGCCGCGAATCACGAAATCGTATGCCATGACGAGTCCTCCTGATTATCTTCAGATCGCCTGAATGATCACGTCCAGCAGAGCCGGCTTGCGCTCCTCCTTGACCACCGCCAGCGCCCGCCGGACCGCGGCCTGAATGTCCGCCGGATCCTCGATGGGTCCTTCACTGTATACGCCGAAGGACTTGGCCAGGGTA
>JAPOPM010000258.1 GCA_026712905.1 Deltaproteobacteria bacterium | reverse complement strand
GCTCCCGAAGTTCTGTATTTCATCACATACAAGCCGGACCTCCTGCACCAGTTCGACCCCCAGTCCAGGGAACGCGCCTACCCGTGCCCGAGGACATGGGAGTTTACCTCAAACATCCTGAAGCACCGGAACGGCCTCGATCCGGCGGTCGAGCGGGCGCTCTTCCGGGGCGCGGTGGGGGAGGCCGCGGCGGTGGAGTTCTCGGCGTTCCTGAAGGTGTGGCGGGAGCTGCCCCATCCCAGGGCGGTGCTCGCCGACCCCGGGAACGCGGACATCCCGGAGAACGCAAGCGCCCTGATGGCGCTCTGCGGTTCACTCTACCGGCTCGCGACAGACGTGACCATGGACGCCATCGTCACGTTCGCGGAGCGGCTCAGGCGGGAGGTGGGAGAGTCGCTGGTCGGGGCGTGCGTGCGCCGGGACCCGGCGCTCCAGCGCTCGCCCGCCTTCATCCGCTGGGCCGCGGCCAGGACCCGGTGAGGGAGGAAGCTCATGCACTGGATGATGGCTCACTACCCCGCGGGCTGTGCCAACTCGCGCGAGTACGCCGCGCGGGCGCGCAGCCCCGAGGCCGCCAGGCGCAAGCTTGCCCTGGCTATCCGGGTCCCCTTGTGGACCGTCAGGTAGCCACGAAGGAGGAACCCATCATGGACCTCAACAGAGATGCCATGCTGGTCGGGCTGCGCATCAGAGCCTGGTCCGGCCGGCTCTACGACCGCGAGGCGAGCGACCACGTCGCCGCCCACCACGACGCGAGTTCAAGCGCAGGCCGATACAATAAACGGCTCTTACCCAAGGCTGCCCTGGCCGCGCTCAACGCCACCATGAACGAAACGCGCATTCAGCATTACGCACAATCGCTGCCCTGGGACGACAAGGGCTCGCGGCTGCTCACCGTGGACAACTATGAACACTACACCGGGATCATGGACGCCCTCCGGGAGCGCCTGGTGCGCCAGCGGGCACGGTTCATCGAGGATTACGACGACTACGTGGAACAGGCCCGGCTCGATTTGGGCAAGCTCTTCCGGATCGGGGAGTATCCATCGAAGGAGGATCTCCGGGACAGGTTCTCCATCCGCTACCGCATCGCGCCGGTGCCCGACGCGGATCACTTCATCGCCAAGCTCGCCTCGGACGACACCGACCGCGTGAAGCGCGACATCAAGAGCCACATCGAGGAACAACTCCACGACGCCGTGGGCGATCTCTACCGGCGTCTGGCAGAGGCGGTGGAGCGGGTTTCAGAGCGTCTGAACGAGGATGGGGATGGCAAGCCCCTGGTGTTCCGGGACACCATGATCTCCAACATCCGAGACCTGGTGGATGTTGTTCCCCGGCTCAACATCTTCGGCGACCAGAGGCTCGCGCGGCTCTGCCAGCAGGTGAAGGACAGGATCGCGGGCGTGGAGCCGGATTCGCTCCGCCCTTCCAGGACCTTCGACCCCGTGGTCCGGAACCGGGTGAAGCGCGACGCGGACGCGCTGATGGAACAGTTCGCCGGTTACTTCCCGGCGCAACGGGTCGAACCGGCGCGGGAGGTGGCGTGATGGCCGCGAACGTCCTCAGCGAATCGGCGCTCCGTATGAGCGACTGCGTGACCGAACTCCTGCGCAAGCAGCCCTTCTTCGGGAGCCTCGTCCTGAGACTCCCGCTCCGCGCCGATCCCACGCGCCGGACGCTTGCGAGCGACGGACGGGAGATCCGGTACTCGCCCGACTGGGTGGCGGAGACCGACGCGCACCTGATCGAGACCGCCATGGCGCGGGTGGTGATGGCATGCGCCTTGAAACACCACACCCGCCGGGGCGAACGGGCCCCGGAACGCTGGCAGACGGCCTCGCAACTCGTCACACACGCGCTCTTGCGCGATGCCGGCTTCACGCTCCCGCCCGACGCCGAAGCCTGGGAGGACCTGAGCGTGG
>JAPOPM010000257.1 GCA_026712905.1 Deltaproteobacteria bacterium | reverse complement strand
GTCCCGGAACTCATCCAGGCCATCCATGACTACGTCCGCATCAATAACCAACAGCCCACTCCTTTCATCTGGACCGCTTCGGTCGAAGCCATTATGGAGAAAATCAATCGTTGTAAAGCTATTTATGAGACGGTACACTAGATGCGTGATTTCCTGACCTTCGTACCAAGTTTGCGATGGTCCCACGGTGCCACTGAAGGACGGCGGCGACAGATCTTCGGTGTTGGTCAATGTACCGCTCCTGTTCTTGCCTTTCACGACCCCCTGGGAATAACAACGTAACAGTAAGGGTCGCCAGCAGACGTGCTGAAGGCATCCGGTCTGCAATCTATCGACCCAAGGAACGCAAAGAAAGGTGACAGGTGTCACTCCGCCAGAACCAGAAAGGGCCATTCGCTCCCTTGACAAAAGGAGACACACCTTCGTATGTTGGGCCACCTCTGAACAATTGTTATGATTCGGATTTGGAAGATGGGGTGATAGGAAAGAACCGAGGGTTTCTGGTTCCGGCAAAGGACGTTTTCTGACGAGCGATGGCCCACAAAAGCTTTGTTGCGTGAGTTCGCCGGGAATCACGCCATTTCAGTACGCCTGATGTATGAACACGTTTTCGGCCGTTAACGTCAAACCGCCGGAACTCGACACGAACGACCGCTATTGATCACCTTCCTGAAATGTAGAGTTTTCTTGAAGAACAGCCCCTGGGGGTGCCCATCCACGGACCTGCAGGTAGCCTAAGAAAGGCGTGCCCATGATGAAGTCCAATTGGTCGCTTGTACTGGTTCTGTTTCTTGTAGCGTGCGGCGGTGGTGAGCAGAGGGGCCCCAACCCCACACTCCCCCCAGTTGATCCCGATCCGATCCCGGGCATTCAACGGCCTACTTTTTCCGATTCGATCATCCGTCCCGCGGTGGACCGGGTGTTGACCGTTGCAGATTCGATTCTCGTCAGCGATCACGTCGGGGTCTCCATTCCCACCATTTGCTTCAGCGCGACGTACTGCGACACAGATGCCGGGGGCGGCCTCGGGTGGGGTTGGGATATCAGCGACACCCGGGATCTCGGCCTTGACGCCAAGCTGAACTACTCAGGAGTGGGTCTGAACTACTCCGGGGTGGGTGATAAGGACGGGGTCTTCCTTGTTCAAGGCCAAGGAGAAGGTGAGTTCCTTGGCTTTCCATCCGATTCCAGAAGCTATGGGGCGTGGCTCCGCCACAATGTTTTCGTCATGTATTTTGAGACCATCAGGAGCGGGACTTTGCCGACGGGTGTACCCGTTGACGGGCTTTCCCTCGGCTACGGCGCGTCCGTGGGCAACGACACCGGCTCAAGGCCCTCCAGCAACGCTACCTGGCGGGGCCTGATGATAGGTGGGGAAAGGGACAGTAGCGGAAACGATCACGTGATTCGCGGAGATGCGACCCTGGTGTACGATGTCGGCCGCAACGATCTGGATGTGTTGTTCACCAACGTGGAGACCCTGGATACCCACATGTCGACGTTCGACTTGAAATGGTGGGATCTGTCCGTAGACACAAGCGGCGCGTTCCACCACCGCGACATTTGGGGACATGTTGACGGACGCTTCTACGGCACGGACCATGCCGAGGTAGGTGGGGTCTTCAGGAGAGGCGACACGTTCGGTGCGTACGGGGCGCGACGATAAATGCCGCGGTTCGACTCGATCGGCAGACTGCCCTCACCAACGCCTCCTGTCAGCACAGTACATACTTCCGCATCGTGCTTCCGCTCATGGCGGATACGGCCAGGAAGACCAGGATGATGCTTTCGAGGGCCCGGCCTGATTGGTCAGCGGTGGCTCCTGCCTGGCCAGATCCACGATTTTCTCGGCCCGCAGGGGTCGGGAAGACGCATCTTGCCATCAGCCTGGCCGTCGTCGCCGCCGAGTCCGGCCGTCGCGTCTACTACGGTACCCTGGCGGGACTGATCGAATCGCTCATGGACGCTAAGACCGCCGGTAATCTCTCCCGTCGGCTGCGGGTCCTCACCCATCCCGCTTTGCTCGTGGTGGACGAGATCGGCTACCTGCCTGTCACCCAGGACGGCGCCGTGCTCTTCTTGGCAATCGAAAACTGCACAGTTCCGAGAAGGGCGTCAGTGCAGATCTGAAGCTCTTCGGTTGGTTCCGGTTAAGTGTGCAGTTTTCGGTTGCCATTGACAGGATGGACTGGCTTCTTCAGACTTCACGAGTGTGAGTTCGAGTCTTCGGGCGCATGGCGTCAGAGGCGGAGATCGCTGCCGGTCGTGGGTAACTCGACGAAGGCCACCTGGGAGTCATTCACCGGTCCTCGTCCACCAGGCACCACTAGGGTACCGAAGTGATCGCGCCCTGTTTCGCGAAATCCTGCACACGCTCGACCGCAACCAACTGGACGGCACGCAGTTTCCCAACACAATCATGAACGAGCCACCTGAAGCAGGTGCTGTGTATGTGCTCCACCCCCTGGATCGCGAGGCTTTGCTGGCTGTGTACGGATGGCTTGGACCCGGTACAACTACAGATCAGATGCATGAACGACTGGGGCCTTGGTCGGAGGAGTCAAGAAATCTGGTGGACGGTTTCGCAGTCCCGTGCCCCATAAACGCGGAGTGCGAAACTGCTTTGTTACCTGTCATATTCGGCGTCTCAGCGCGAAACGGCCTAATACAACCGTGGACGCTGGGCGTCGGCCCGTGCTATCGCGCCCCCTACGACAGCGACGGTTTGAGCACCATGACCGGGTGGTCCCCACCAAGCGGCGGAGCAAAGCAGGTTCCTATGGGGCAGTCTCTCCGGAAACCTACCGTCTATGGCATCGCCGGGGAATTTCAGGGACCGGCAGGGGTCGCAACCGGGACCACCGAAAGTTGCGCTCGCTGGGATTCAGGGTACGAAAGACGACTGGGCTCATTTGCTCGGAATGGACAAAGCGGCGGGCAAGGCGGGAGGGAATCCAAGAGAGTATATGGCCGTTCTCCCGCGAACGCGGCCGTGAGATCCTCCCGTTTCAATACGCCGCCCATTCCGTTATGGTACGGACCCATGAATACTCCGGTCACCACGCCCTCATCGCCACCCGTCTGCACGAACGTGTTCCCGCGTACCGTGATGGTGTATTCGAGGTTGCCGTCTCCCCAAGGGTTGCCGGTGCCGAACCGGACGCCGGTGTAGAACGCTCCGGGCTTCGCGGTCCACGACTCCAGATCACTGAGCTCAAGCTCCCCATCCAGAGACTCGGTATCCACCGTCAAGCGCGCCGCCCCCGCTACCGATCTATTGGCAGGTGTGAATCCCAAGAGATAACCCGACCACGTCAGCACGCGATCGGACGACCACGGATCCTTCCTGAGATCCGGCGAATGGAGTCCGGTCACCCACGGTTGTACCAACCCGTTCCGCGCCGCGACACCGAAATCGATACGGATAGGCGGTAACAAAGAGGCACAGTCAGAGTAGTCCACACAAGGAGGGTCTCCACTCGGGATGACGAGCTTGCCGACCAGATGGACCGACTCCTCCGACCAAGCCCCCAATTCCTCGAATATCGTCTCTGTCCGTGTACCGGGCTCCAGCCATCCGTACACGGCGAGCAGAGCTTCTCGATCGAGACGGTGTAGCACGTGCCAGGGGACTCGGTCTGGCGGGTTCTTCATGACTGTATTGGGAAACAGCGTCCCGTCCACGGGATTTCGGCCGAGGGTTTGCAGGAGTTGGTGTACGATGCGAGCCCGACGGGGCTGGGGCTGGTGGATGCCATTGGCGCGCCACCATCCAGCGTCTATCCAGACATGACCGGACAAGATTTCCGAGCGATCCCGCGTCTCGAACCGTTGCGAAAGGCCCTCGGCATCCGGTTCGGGAGGAGGGTCCACCGGCCACTGTTCGCGCGGCTGGAATTCGACCACGATTTCACCGTTCCGTGGCCTTACGGCGTTCGCCACCGCAGGTTCGGAGGCGAATCGCAACTGCCAAGTGTCCGGGAGTGAGGCGTTGATTGCCTGAACCGCCCAAATCGTGTCCTGTACCATTTCCTGCGTAGCCCCCTCGGCTACAAGAACGATAGGTGGCTTCTCCCCGAACCGCCGGACATGGCCATCGGCACCTGCATCATGGACGAGGTACTCCACGGTCTGACCGGTCCCGTCCCGCACTGTCCCATACTCCAGAACCAAAGGGTAGCCGCTTAGATAAGGCGAGACTCTTTGGAGGACGTTCGCGCCGACGTACAGAAGATCAGGGATTAGAGCATGAAAGCGCGCACGGAGTTCATTGACCGGTGCATGGCGTGCAGCAGGGTCGGCCTGACGCGGGACGGGCTCAAACCCCGTCGGGCCGGGACCCCCGGAACCCGTCGCACACGCGACCAGCAGCAACACGGAAAGCATGCAGAGAGACCGCGCCACAGACCACATGGAGACCCCCTCTTCTCGCCCACACGCGCGGGCGCGGCCAGTTTGTCTCATGTCAACCTGACCGTATTTCCCTGAAGCCGCAAGTTTTCCGAACCGGAAGATACCTAACGAGCCGAAATCGATCAACCCTGGTTTGCCTAGGCTACGCGCGAAGTCTCCCTGCCAGCACCAGGAGCGCAAGGGTCCGGGTTTCGGAGGTGGTCCCACAAGGACCACGGTCACACACCGCGGTGATGCGCTTTCGTGAACAAGTCATCCGGCTGTGCTATGGAAGAATGCATGGCGCTGTCGATCCAGGGAAGAGGGAGGAAGTGAATGGCGAAAGACCTGCGCGCCTTCATCGAGCAGCTTGCGGCATCGGCGCCGGACCAGATCCACATGGTCACCCGGCGGGTGGACCGACGGTTCGACATCACCTCCATCGCCGAGCGCTTGGCGGAGGACGGGCGGTTTCCCGCGCTGGTGTTCACCGACGTGGAAGGCGCCTCCATGCCGCTGGTGATCAACCTCACGGCCACCTACGAGCGGCTCGCGCTGGCGCTGGGCACCGATGTGCACGACATGGTGCGGGTCTACGGCGAGCGGCAGGCCCGGCCGATACAGGCGCAGACCGTCACCGACGGGCCGGTGAAGGAGGTGGTGCTCAAGGGCGACGCGGCCGACCTTTCGGCCCTGCCCATCCCTTGCCACAACGAGCTCGACGCCGGTCCCTACATCACCGGCGGGGGCATGATCGTCAAGGACCCGGATACCGGCACCCAGAACGCCGGGCTCTACCGCCACCAGGTGCACGATCCCCGCACCCTCGGGGTCTACATCCAGGGCAGCCACCACGGCGGCTACATCTACCGCCGCAACTCGGAACGCGGCGATCCAACCGAGTTCGCCCTGGTGGTGGGGCACTACCCCACGTTCATGCTCGGGGCGGTGTCGCGGCTGCCGGGCATCGGCGGCGAGTTCGCCGAGGCCGGCGCGCTCCTGCAGGAGCCCATCGAACTAGTCAAGGCCGAGACCGTGGACCTCATGGTGCCGGCCCACGCGGAGATCGTCGTAGAGGGGCGGCTCCTGCCGGACGAGACCCGCCTCGAAGGCCCTTTCGGCGAATGGACGGGCTACTACGTGAGCGTGGGCGCGCAGCCGGTGATGCACGTGTCGGCCATGACCATGCGCCGGAACCCCATCTACTACGACGTCTTCCCGGCGGGCCAGGAACACCTGGTACTGGGCAGCCTGCCGCGCATGGGCACCATCTACCGGCGCGTGCGCGAGGCCGTCCCCGGCGTCGTCAACGTCAACGTGCCGGCGCACGCGCGTACCCACTGCTACATCTCCATCCGCAAGACCCGCGACTCCGAGGTCAAGCGCGCGGCCCTGGCGGCCATCGCCACCGAGCCCGAGAACCTGCGCTGCGTGGTGGTGGTGGACGACGACGTTAACGTGTTCCACGAGCCCGAGGTGACCTGGGCCATCGGCACGCGCATGCGCCCGGACGAGGACGTGCTCACGATCCCGGACTGGAACGGGCCGGGCGACCTCCTGCCGTCCAACTGGAACTACAGGGTGGACGGCACCCATGAGCCGGTCATGGGCGCGGTCATGATCATGGACGCCACCAAGCCGGCGCCGCCGGTGCAGTACCCACAGCGGGCGCGCCCGCCCCAGGACAAGGTGCGGGAGGTGCGGCTGGATGGGCTGCTGCAGGCGTTCGACCCATCGCTGCTGCGATCACCGAAGACCTTGACCGGAGATTGAAGGAGTGCGAGACTTTTCACGCGCGGTGGTGCTGTACCGCTGCAAACACCATGAGTCTCACGACATTCGATACACTGAAGTTCGCGCAACGTCTTGAAGAGGCGGGACTTGAACACAGGCAGGCCGTCGCCTTCGCCGAAGCGCAGAAGGAGGCGTTCGCCGAAGCCATCGAAACGCAATTGGCGACCAAGGCCGACACCCAACGAATCGAGGGGCAATTGGTTCTGTTGAAGTGGATGATCGGCTTCAATCTCGCTTTCACCATGGCCATCGTCTGGAAGGTGTTTTCGTGAAGAGATCCTCGTCAAACCGAAAGGAGCCCCTGATGCGAATTCCGAAATCGTTGTTCCAAGCATTTCTGGTGGCGCTCATCGCCATGTCGCTGGCGCTGGCGGTGACGCCGGCCTCGGCCGCGGACTGGAAGCCCAGCAAGCCCATCACCATCCTGGTGGGATTCTCGGTGGGGGGCGCCATGGATACCGCCGCCCGACTCCAGGGCGAGGTCATGTCGAAGATGCTGGGGGTCCCGGTGCTCATCCGCAACGTGCCGGGCGCCGGGGGCCGAAACTCCGTGACCATCCTCAACCGGGCCAAGCCCGACGGCCATACCATGGCCGCCATCAACCTGCCCGGACAGGCCGTCAACCAGGTGGCGCGGGGGATGAAGCCCGACCTGCGGAGCTTCACCTGGATCGGACGCCAGGTGTCCAACCCGTACTTCATGCAGGCCACCACCAAGGCGGGCAAGGACCAGTGGACGTCGCTCAAGCAGATGAAGACGGCCAAGAAGCCCATCAAGGCGGGCATCACCGGAACCGGTGGGAACACGTTCCCCATCTCCGTCATCACCGCCAACCTCGTGGGCTTCCCGGTGGAATTCATCGCCGGCTTCAAGGGACCCGAGTTGATCACGGGCATCATCCGCGGCGACATCACCATCACGAACCTGCCGCTGACCAAGCGCTGGACCACGGCCATCCAGTCCGGCGAGGCCAAGGCCGTCGTCGTCTACCTGCCGGAGCGGCATCCCAAGTTCCCCGACATTCCGACCGGCGTGGAACAGGGGTTCGCGGCACTGGGATCGGCTTCGCTGGTGGGTCAGAACCTCTACGCGCTGCCGCCCAAGACCCCGGCCAACATCGCGTCCGTGATAGAAGCGGCCCTGGTGAAGGTCAACAACGACGCGGCGCTGAAGGAGAGGATCGAGGCCAACGGCAACATCGTCGCGCCGTTGAGCAGGGAAAACACCACCAAGCTCATCGCCGACATGATCGCCCTGGTGGGGGACAACACCCCGCTGCTCAAGAAGTACATCAAGTGATCCTTGCCCATGGTGGCGCGACGCGGTCCCGGCTTGACGGACCGTGTCGCGCCTCACTCTTCCGGACCTCGGCGCTCCCGTGACACAGGACACCCGCGTTCATGTTTGAGGGTTTCGGCGGCGCCCTGGTCACCATCTCGGAGCCGCACGTCATTCTGACCCTGTTGTTCGGCAGCGTCATCGGACTGATCTTCGGCGCGGTACCGGGTCTCGGCGGCATCCTCGCCATGTCGATGCTGCTGCCGTTCACGTTCACCTGGGACGCCATCACCGCAGTCTACCTGTTCTCGGGCATCATGGGGGCGAGTTCCTTCGGCGGCTCCATCAGCGCCATCCTGCTCAACACGCCGGGCACTCCGGTGAACGCCGCCACCTGCTTCGACGGCTACCCCATGGCCAAGCGCGGCGAGGCGGCGCGGGCGCTGGGACTGTCGGCGGGGGCGTGCCTCCTCGGGGCACTCTTCGGGCTCCTGATCCTGGCGTTGCTGATCCAGGTGATGCGGCCGCTGGTGATCGCCTTCGGCCACCCGGAGATCTTCTGGCTGGTGGTGTTCGGGCTGGTCACCACCGCCACGGTGAGTCAGGGCTCGCTCCTGAACGGGCTCATCGCCGGCGGCGTCGGCATCCTGCTCTCCCTGGTGGGTCTCAACGAGCCCACCGGCCTGATCCGCTACACCATGGGAAGCGAGTACCTGTGGGACGGGATTCCCCTGATCCCGTTCTTCGTGGGGCTGTTCGCCATCGGCGAGCTGATCAACTACTCGGCCCAGGGCGGCACCATCGCCCGCGACAACATCCAGGCCAGCATCCGCGGCGCGTGGCAGGGGGTGATGGAGAACTTCCGCTACGCCGTCTGCCTGCTGCGCAGCTCGTCCATCGGCACGCTGGTGGGGATCATCCCCGGCGTGGGCGGCGAGACCGCCAACCTCATCGCCTACACCGTGGCGGTGCAGTCCTCCCGGAACCCGGCAGCCTTCGGCACGGGCCATCCCGAAGGCGTCATCGCCAGCGAGGCGGCCAACGACTCCAAGGACGGCGGCGCGCTGCTGACCACCCTGAGCTTCGGCATTCCCGGAAGCCTGGCCATGGCCCTGCTCCTGAGCATCTTCATCATGCACGGGATCTCGCCGGGACCGCAGTTGATCCTGGACAAGCCCATCTTCATCTGGACCCTGCTCAACGGCTACGTGGTGTCCAACGCTTTCGCCAGCATCGTCGGCCTGCTGGCCGCCCGCTACCTGGCCATCATCACCCGGGTGCCGGTGCATTACCTGTCCGCCATCATCGCGGTGGTGGCGCTCGCGGGCACCTACATCCTGCGGGAGAACATCTGGGACGTGGTGCTGGTGGTGTTGTTGGGCGTGTTCGGCTTCGCCATGCGGCGGGCGGGCGTACCGATCCTGCCGCTGGTCATCGGCTTCGTGCTGGGCAACCTGGCGGAAAAGTCGTTCCTGCTGACGTTGCGCATCCACGACGGCAGCTATTTCGGCTTCTTCAACAGCCTGATCTCGTGGATCCTCATCCTGATCATGGTGGCGATCCCGGTGATCACGCGGCTGCGCACCCGCTCGACGACATGAAGCGCGTCAACTACAGCTACGTGATCGTCAACCTGCTCTACCTGGCGGTGGCGCTGGTGGTGGTCATCCCGTCCTTCGGCTTCGATGGACAAGGCGGGCTGGTGCCCCTGGTCTTGGGTATCCCGACCCTGGCGTTCGTCCTGTTCTGCCTCGGGCGAGAGCTGCTCTCCCCGAGCGCGGCGCCCGACGACACCGTGGAAGTGGCGCCCTGGGACAAGGCCGCTCCCATCGTCGCCTGGCTGGGGGTCTTCTGCGGCCTGGTGATCCTCATCGGCTTCCAACCCACCATCCCCATCTACATCCTGCTCTTCCTGCGCAGCTTCGCCCGGCTCTCCTGGACCCGGTGCGCGGTGGCGGCCGTGACGGTGTGGGCGCTGGTATACGTCGGCCTGGCACTGGTGCTGCAACGGACCCTGTTCGAGGGCGTGCTGTTCGGCGCCATTCTGCCGCTACTTTGAACGCGCCCTTCGGTAAGGTACCACCAACCCCGATCGAAGGGAGTCTATGATGCGAATCCTGATCGTAGAAGATGATCTCTCGACACTCCAAGCCTTCCGGACGCTTTTGGAAGACGCTGGCTACGAGATAATTCAGACAACCACCGGCGAGGACGCTCTCACTTTCGTCCGCCACAATGCCATCGACGGCGCAGTCGTGGACCTGACCCTCAAGGGTGCGAGCTACGGCGGTATGACTTTCATCCGGAAATCCCGCAACGAAGACTACTATTTCCCGGTCTTGGTCGTGACCGCAATGCCCATCAGTGTCGCCAAGGACGACGTCAGCCGCTCCATCGGTGGCTCTCCTCTCGACTACGCCGATGACTACATCGAGAAACGACCCGGTCGTGGTTGGTTGTGGGAGGTCCGCGACCGCTTGCGAAATATGATCATACCTACCCGCATGTTAATTTGTCCGCCTTACAAATACGATAGGTTGGCAAGTCGACTCTATCGTGACGATGCACCGATCGACCCGGGTGCACGAGAGAGCCGTATTCTGGAATGCCTTATGCAACACCCTGGCCGCGTCGTGCCCTCAGCTCAGATCTACGACCTCATCCACGATCAGAACGTGACGGACGACGACTTGTACCCCGAGACCCCGCTCAGCAAAAAACAACGGGACCTAGTCCATCAATATATTCTCCGTTTGCGCCACGCCCTCGACCCCGACAAGCAGATAAAACCCATCCAGGCTGTAACGAACGCCGGCTACCGTTTCCGGTTGCCGTCCGAAACTAGGCGTTCTTTCACCACCGATCCCGACCGCGTGATCGTGGGCCGTTATCAACTTGAGATTCCCACCAGCTACTTGGTGGTCCGCGGCGAAGACGCCGAGATCATCCAGCTCCAATCACTCGAATGCAGAATTCTGGAGTTACTGATGCGCTCCGCCGGTGTCATGCGCTCTCGCGTGTGGATTCACGAACGCGTGTACGGCGCCAACGACATGACGCCTCTCCCGGAGCTCGACGCGCGGCTCCTGACCCTGCGGAACAAGATCAACCGTAGCCGAGGCGGCCCTCTCAGAACCTTTACGGATACCGGATTCTACTGCTTCACCATTGCCGACCTGTGACCTGCGGCCCTCGGCGGCAGTCGACCTCTAGTTCTCCAGAAAGGACGCTTGCGCATGTTCAACACACACATCGGTCGAGTTGCTGTTCTGTCTTGGGCGGCCTACACAGTCGCCGCGTGCGCGACAATGGCCGTCATTGCCAGTACATGGGATTACAATAGGGACATCGCTCGGCTGGAAGAAACTGTTGCGAGCCTTCGACAACGAATCTTGGCCGCCACCGAAGCGCGGGGGAAGACGTACGTACGCGACCTCGCCACTACGGTGATGTCTGCCCACGACAAAGACGCAGAGCCCCTCACGACCACGCTTTTGCTTGCGAAAAACAGTGAGTTTGGCACCCTAACAACACGGCCGTTCACGTTATCAAGCTTGTGCGTGAAATATCGGCCGGACGGCACTGATTTCGTCATTGTATCGTTACCCTCTGAGAAACGGACCCTCTGTGATCACACACCTGGCCCAGCCAATTTTGCGAGTTACCACTTACAAAATAATATCCTTGCGCTCGCTCACGAAGACAGCCGCTCAATAAGACATTACACCGCTCAAAAGATGAACGGCGACGAGCTCGTGTGGTTGATGGCCATAGCCCCTACACCGGACGACGTCCTTGTCGTAGACTCCACTGATGACCGCAATTCTTCTTATCCTTACCTACCGGCGTGGGGCCACAGCGCGACAGTTCTGTTGAGCCTTGCGGTTGCCGCATTCGTAGCCCGTTCGAGCCGGCGGCTAGCTCAAGCCGGCAACAGCCTAGCATCCATCGCCGAGCTGCTGCTAAAGATCAAAAAGGACCTTCACGATGCGCGTATCAGCTTGGGGTCAATCAGTTGGGACGGCCTCCACGACTTGGATGGGCCTTCCGTCAGACGCTTGGCCGACAAGACAGCAACAGTGAGCCGCGTCTGGGATCAACTAGCGTGCCCGATCGCGGACGTTAACGCGCATCTCTCGGCGGCGAATTGGTTGCGGAAGAAGGTATTGGCCTGGGACGGCGTCGCGGAAGTCACGGAACTCGCTAAGACAGCGAAGCGGATTGCAGCGGAAGAAGGGACAGCGACCGAGACACCGATTGTGGTGGAGGTCGAGGACGAGATCGCACAGCAAATATCCGAATACGACGCAGTCACCATTTTGCGCAATCTGATCGGCAACGCCATCAAACACGGAGAACCCCCTGTCGCGGTTACTGTCAGGCGAATCGTAAGCGGCCCGGATCAAAAGGGACAATCCGCGGAAATTGTCGTGGTCAATGATGGGCAACCTTACGACAAACACAATGCCAACGGCGACGGTCACGGCCTGAAAATCGTTGAAGGCCTAGCGAAGAAGTACGGGGGAGACTTCCGCATTGAACGTGGGAGAAACGGGAGGGGTGCTGTCGCGCGTTTGACTCTCGATATTTGAAGGTGGTTGGCTGTCTTGTGAGATCCACTCATCGTAAGTTCGTGCGGACGCGCCCATCGAAAAAGGCCGAATATATGCCTGCAACCGACCTGCCTCGTCACGGAAGCGACACCCTTGACGCGTGGCGCGGACCATACCTGCCATTGACAGACGCGCGTCTCAACAACGTCCTAGATACTTCCCTGTCCCGGCGTCCACGCAGTGCGTCTGATTACCATGCGACGTACTTACCGTAACGTAGTAGACGTTGCCATACCGCTCCACATGCACCACCGGTGAACCGGTTCGCGCCTGAACGACGATCGCCGCATCTCGGAACGTCGTCTGAGATATCTCCATTGCACCGCCAGCCTTGCGTTCCCACGCTGCGGCGGACGGCTCTTCGGCGTCGCGAACGACCGTGAAACAAACGCGCCTCACAATAGGATCTCCGAGGGACGCACATGCGGCACCCGCAGCACAAGCCGCGCCGTTGCCCGCGACCGCTTCGCCCTTCGTAACAGTAGGCGGTTTGTCCCAGTCTTCGACGGTTTGGCGTGAAGCCGCTGTAGCACCTGTGATAGACAACATAAGACAAACGATAGTTGCGCTATTATAGATGTTTCGCATGGTGCACCTCGTCAACTTTGTGGGACGGCAGGCATAAAGATCAGAGTGGAGTAGCGGTGAAACGTTCGGAATTCAGGGCCATGGGAGGGGATTTGAGCGAGCGTGGGACGGCCCGCGTCCTACGCAGGGGTTTGGGCGCACGCGGCCAAGGGTTCCCACGATAATCTGGCACTCTCCGTCCAGTACCAGCTGGCCATTGTAACGCTGCTGGAACCCTTCCCCGCTTATCTTCGTGAACCCGCTCTCGGGATCGGTGAAATTGCTTTCAGCCTTCGCCGACGGTTGCCCATACTCCCGGTTGTACGGCCTTCCTCCCTTCCGGTTGCGCTCCTCACCAGGCCTGCCCCCTCGCGCTTCATCCATCTCTCGTTGCGCCTCCTCCAAGCGCTTCTTCGCCGCCGCAATCGCCGCCAACCGGTCCTCCCGCGGCCGAAACTCCCGGATCGTCCGGTGCTTCGGATAGTTCCCCGCTCCCAACATCCGAAACGCTACGTCCTCGTCCAGCTTCTTCGCTATCTTCCGCGAAGCATAGACCCCTGTCGCGTACCCGTATCTCAAAAACTTCAACATCATCGACGGCTCGTAAGGTCGGTTCCGCCACCCGTCCCCCTCGTAAAACTCCCCCAAATCCAGCACGTCCATCAAGTCGCTGACGTGGTGCGCCAAGTGTCCCGCTGGTACCCATTCCGTCAAATCCGGCGGCATTAACAATCCCTGCCCTGGTTCATACACTGGATAGTTCCCCTCTCCTTCCTCTCCTTGCCTTCTCCCGCCCCTCTTCATACTCTTTCCCATGCCGCCCTCTTCTACGGCGCAGACTCCTAGGGACAACTTGCCAGCGGCTGCTGTGCAGAGCGCACAAATCATCCGGCATTTCAGTGACTTACAGCCCACCACATACCACCGCGTCGGACACTACTGTCGCCATTTAGCATACCGCTTCGGGCGGTTACAAGCTACCCAAGACGACCCTCCAACTAAGGATGAAATCGCAAGGCCGTCACACCACATCTAAGAATTGGTTGGACCGGAGCTATATTCCTCCAAACCACACTGCTAACAACCAGTTGGGGTAGCGGTCGGGGCAGTCGAGTTCGGCAAAAGCTAACGGCATCAGCCCCCGCGGAATCTTCGAGAAACTTATCATCATACAAAGGGGGTCGGGGACGAGTGCGGGTTGGCTCGCGGCAGTGGCTTCCGAGGCACCAGTCTCGTGTTGACGGCTTTGGGCCGATTTTTGCTCCTGTTCGGCTAGCTTCTTGGCAATTTCAGCACACGCCTCGACACATGTCGTCGCAGGTGGCTTGACCTCCGCCGCAGAAACCGAAGTGCATAGAACAACAAGACAAAACAGTAC
>JAPOPM010000256.1 GCA_026712905.1 Deltaproteobacteria bacterium | reverse complement strand
GGCGCCGGGGAGATTGAACATCAACCCGAGGTCATGGGAAACCCACAACCTGCGTATCAACACAGAAAATGAAGCTGCGATCCAAAAAAGGAAAACCGGGGAAGCATCACAACTGGCCGCGTGAGCGGCCTTCGTTCAAATAAATGCCGGTCGCAATGCTTGTATTACCAAACAGAATTCCAAATTTCCTCCGAGCACTTTGACAGCGGATCATAGCACCTCTTTCCATACCTGCGAGATATCCGTCGTCCTGCCGGAACACCACTTGTTGTCGGCCTGAGAAAAGCGAACCCCCCGGTGTTTTCAACCACGGTTCCCAATTGGCGGTAAGGTGCTGTTCCCAAAATAGCCGTATGAAATGGCGCGCATCTCCTGTTACACTCCCTTTTCCCAAATTACAAAACTCTCCGATTAACTTCGAGCTATCTACTCCTCATAGGACCATTGCCGCGCTCTGCGGATTTTCAGATTAGGCGGCTTGATCAAGGGTCCCTAAAACCCCGGCACGGAGCTGAATTGCTTTCGCATCCGACCCCTTATCAGTGTTAGTATCGAGCATTGCGACGGTTGGAATGTACTTCCTCAATCTCGTGAAGGTGACGAGTGCAACGTTAACTAGTACTCATTCAACATGGAATTATTGGGTAAAGCGACTTCAGCTTCACTCGAGAGTCTTCTGTCCTGAATCGCCAATCGCCGGGCGTCGCCGCGGCGTTGCGCCGCGCCTGCCAGGCGGCGACCTCGCGCTCGAGCGTCTCGCGGTCCGGGATGCGCCGGGCGAGGCACTGCCTGGACAGAACGCCGGTCTCGATCTCCGCCATGTTGAGCCAGCTTCCGTGCTTGGGCGCGGAGGGAAAGCAGGCCATGAAGATCGCCTGCAGGAAGAAGTATCGCGTGAAGCTGGAGAACGAGGAGCGCGCCGAGCTCAAATCGGTAGTTGACGGACATGGATCGAAGAAGCGCCGCCGCGCCCATATCCTGCTCCTTGCGGACGAGAACCGTAAGGACGGAGCCCTGGCGGATGCGAGCAACGCTTCGGTACTCGACACCGCCGTCGGGACCGCTAAGCGCGTGCGCCGCCGCTGCGTCCTGGACGGCCTCGAAGCCGCCCCGGGTCGCCGCCCGCAGACGAACCCCGCAAGCCGCGCAAGCTGGACGGCGAGGGCGAGGCGAAGCTGACGATGCATGCCTGCTCGGCGCCGCCGGACGGATGCGCCCGCTGGACGCTGAACCTGCTCGGCGAACGCCTGGTGGAGTTGGAGGTCGTGGACAGCAACTCGCACGAGACGGTCCGCTAGGCTTTAAGAAAAACAGCATCAAGCCCTGGCTGAAGGAGTGCTGGTGCATTCCTCCGAAGGAGAACGAGGACTTCGCCTTCGCGATGGAAGACGTGATCAAGGTCTACCAACGCGATTTCGACGACGGTACCGTTCTAGTTTGCATGGACGAGTCGAGTAGGCAGCTGACCAGGGAGACCCGGGCGCCGCTGCCGACAAGCCCCGGCCAGCCGGCCATCTAAGATTTCGAATGCGAGCGCAACGGCGCGGCGAACCTGTTCATGGTGCGCGCTCCGCTTGCCGGATGGCGCCGCGTCGAGGTGACGGGCCGCCGCACGAAACTCGATTTCGCGCATCTTCTCCGGGACATGGCGGATGTCCATGTCCCGGGCAGAAAAATCGTGCCGGTGATGGACAACCTGAACACGCACTAGCTGTTCGCCCTTTACAAGGCCTTCCCCGCCCACGAGGCCTCGCCGCCTCGTGGGCCGCTTCGAAGTTCAACACACGCCCAAGCACGGAAGCTGGCTCAACATGGCGGAGATCGAGATCGGCGTTCTGTCCAGGCAGTGCCAGGCCCGGCGCATCCCGGACCGCGAGACGCTCGAGCGCGAGGTTGCCTGCCGCCTGGAAGGCGCGGCGCAACGCCGCGGCGACGCCCGTCGATTGGCGATTCAGGACAGAAGACGCTCGAGTGAAGCTGAAGTCGCTTTACCCAATAATTCCATGTTGAAAGAGTACTAGGTGGACGACGCGTATCTCGGCGGGGTCCGGGAAGGCAAAAGGGAGCACGGGGCGGAAGGGAAGACGCGGTTCGTGGCGGCCCTGGAGACGACGGAGGATTGGCTGCCGCACAGGATCAAGCTCCAGGTGGTGGCCGACTTCCGCCTGAAGGCGATCGAGAACTGGTGCCACCGGAGCGTCGCCCCGGTAAGCAAGGTCTACAGCGACGGCCTGCCCTGCTTTGGCGCGGTTGCCACCGCCGGCTGCCTGCACGCCCAGGTCGTTGCCGGCGGCGGGAAGGCCTCCGTGCGCGTCAAGGAATTCGCTTGGCTGAACACCGTCATCGGCAACGCCGAGACGGCGCTACGGAGCACCCACCATTCCATGAAGGGCAAGTACGCGCAGCGATACCTGAGCGAGTTCGAGCGCCGGTTCAACCGCCGCTACGACCTGCCGAGCATGGTGCCT
>JAPOPM010000255.1 GCA_026712905.1 Deltaproteobacteria bacterium | reverse complement strand
TCTTCACACCCGACGCAGCGTGCTGCCTGACGAGCCCTGTCTGCGCCCGGGTGCGCTCCCTTGCGCAGTTCGAGCCCCTCACCCCCCGGCAGTACCATGGAAAAGGCGATACCGGTTTGCGACGCTGCCGTGTACCGGTCGCATGTGGGTGCGAACACATACCCGCGATTTCAAGCACTTGGCGGACTCGAAAGTCCGACGCAAAGTCCGACGCACGAACATCTCCTGGCGAGAGTCCTCCAGCTTGTCTCCCAACACCAGTTCGGGCGATAGCGCCTGCGGACTGACCGGGGGCGGCTTTTCCACGACAGCCCCGGCGGGCCGAGTCCGCGCAGACGATTCCCGGTCGCGGCCATGTCCGCGCCCGGCATTGAACACGGCCGCTTCAGCGCCCTCGTGCGCGGCAATATGGAGCATACGAACGGGTACACGAAGGAGATTGGCACCCCGAAGCCCGTTAGACGGGCCCGCCAACCACAGGCTGCGCACGGGAATGACACCGGGGAGGGCCGGGAGGACCGGCGGCGGGAGAGAGTAGCTGGAGTGCCCCGCCCCGGTCCGGTGGCGCGCGGGGCCTTTTGGAACTCTTTAGGAACTCGTTTCGCGATGGGTTTGTTGGCGGCGAGGGTCGCGGGATCGGCCGGAAGGAGGCGGGGTTTCTATATCTCGAGATCGAAGTCGAGGTTCACCTGCGCCGGTTCGAGGTTCTCTTCCTGCAGGCGATCGTGTTCCGACTCCTCTGAATGGTCGAGTTCGCGGTCGGTTTCGAGGCGTGGTCCAGACCCGTGCTCGCGCTCGGGATCGATTACTTGCTCCTCTTCGAGGGCGTGATCCGTCCCGTCAAGTCCGCGCGCCGCCCGGTCGCCGTCCCGTTCGTGGTCGGTTTCGAGGCCGAACGCCGTCTCGTGCGCGGCCTCCATCGCCGCCCCATCGAGCGCCGCTACCCGCTCGCCCGTGGCTCTCTCCAGTTGATCCGAGAGCTTCCATGTGTCATCGGTGACGAGCTCGGCCCCGTCCCGGGCCCGGCTGATCGCAACGTAGAAGGCTCTTTGGTTGGTCAGGTCGGGGTTCCCCGTAGGCATCGCCGCAACGATCTGGTCCACGGTCCTGCCCTGGAAAGCGTGCACCGTAGAGGCAAAAGCCCGGTCCAGGTGGCGCAACTGTGGATCATGTTCGGCAAGTTTCGCCGCCGATCCGTCCTCGAGACGGAAGCGGACGCCGTCCTTTCCGACCGATTCCACCGCCGCGGTCTCCCCATTGGCGAGTTCTGAGCCCGGATCGTTCCGCGTCCACCGCACCTTGTCTCCCTTGCGAAGCTCCATTTCCTCGCTCCGATAGACCTCCACGCCGCCCTTCGCACCCGCAAGGAGGTAGGGCCGCCAGTCCACCAGGTCGCCGTTTCCGTCCCGAAGCCAGACAGTGTTGCGCTCGTGGTCGACCCTCTCCACCTCGCGCTCGTCTCCCTTTTCCACCCCCAGGGTCTTGTACCGGCGGTTGAAGATCACCGTGTCTCCCGCCGAATAGTTAGACGCACGGGCCATCTCGGCGCGCGTCAACCCTCGCGAAACCAACTTCTCGCCCTGCCTCGCGGGACCGGAGACCGCGCCCTCCGTCACGAGTTGCGCCCGGATCGTGTCGTTTATCTCGTCCCGCAACGCCCGGGTCGGCGCGATCACCCCGGTTGCGGAGCGCTCTTCGGGAGAGAGCGAGAGCCAGCGTTCCGCCGTTTCCTTGCCGATATCCTCCCTCTCAACCTGCACGATCCTGTCCCCGAGCTTCTCGAAGGCGGTCCTGACCTCGCCCGCAAGGCCCGCACGGACCGCCTCCTTGAGCGCCATGTCCCGCTGGCGGAGGATCTCGTCCACCACCGCGGTCTGCATCCCGGCCCGCCTGAGTTGCTCGAAGGGCTTCCCCGCCTCCACCGCCCCGAGCTGTTTTTCGTCGCCCACCAGCACCACGCGCGGGACCCGGAGCGTGGTGGCGACCCGCAGCAGTCCCCGCATCTGTTCGCTCGACGCGAGCGAGGACTCGTCCACCACCAATACTGTCTTCGAGAACGACGCCCGCATGTTCCGCAACCCTCTTGCCGTGCCCCGGCCTTCGATGATTCCCTCGTGGCGCGCAAGGAATCGTTGCAGCGTTTCCGATCCGATTCCCGATTCCCGCTCCAATGTGCGCGCCGCGGAGGCCGACGGAGCGAGGCCTGTCGTGTTGTAGCCCCGACCCTCCGCGAGTGCGCGAAGGCGGTTCAGCATCGTCGTCTTGCCCGTGCCAGCATATCCCTGCACTCCCAACACCCGGTCTTTGGACGAGAGAATCATCTTGACCGCTTGCTTCTGGCCCTCGTTGAGACGCCCGCCGTGGAGCTTCGTCTCCGCAATCCAGCCCCGCATGATCGTCTTTTCGGCGCCCTGGCCGGCTTTCATCAGCGCGATGGCCTCCGACTCCCGCGCCATTGCCGCGTCAGTGGTCCAGTGTTTCCCCGATTGCAGACCCCGCGACACGTGGAGGACGCGGTCCTGTTCGAGGGTTGCCATGGCCCGCTCCACCGCCTCGGCCGTCACCGCGCCCGGCTCCCGCGCCAGCGCAGCTGCCAGAAGATCCCCATGCGAGAACACCGCCTGGCGCTCGGAAAGGTGCTCCACCGCCCAGGCCGCGGCCTCCGCCCCGCGCTCTCCCCGGTCCGTGAACAGGTCCGGCAAGGGCAGTTCCCGCTCCGCTCGCGTCGCCTTGGCGCGCACGGCTTGGGCCGAAAACCCGAGCTCGACCGCCTGCCGCTCCCACGACCGCCAAAGCTCCCCCTTGTCCACGTCACGCTTCGCGGCCCGCGTCATCAACGCCGCGCGGTCCGCCAGCTTCGGGTTCTCCAAGGGCACCCCTTCATCCCGCGCCGCCATCGCCGCCTCGATCTCCGCACGCCGAGTCGAGAACTCCTCCACTACATCCCGTGATACTCCCGAGATTTCGAACCTGCCGTCCGGGTGGGTCTTCTCGATCCCGTACCCCAGGTCCTTGAGACCCCGGGCAAGCTCGGCCCGGTACACCGCGCCGATCGCCATCTTGTTCCGGTAGAGCCCGTCGTTGACCATGGTCCTCCACTTCCCATCCTCGCCCTGGACCATGTTCGCCACCACGGCATGAGTGTGGAGCTGGGGGTCGAGGTTTCGGGATGTGTCGTGGCGGAAGGTCGCGGCCACCATCTTCTGGCCCCCGGCGTGGACCATCGCGCCGCTGGCCTTGTCCTGCATCCGGGTCTCGATGGCGTTGCGTTCGACCCAGGCAAGGGTGCGCGTCACGGCCCGGTCGTGGACGGCGACGATCCGCTCGTCCCCTCCCACCAGCGCCATGAGCGAGACCGACTTGGGTGCGGACATCGTGATGTCCCGTCCCGGCCGATGGTGTATCTCCCCGTCCTTGTCCCGCTTGCCGAGGTGCGGGCCGTCGGGGACCTTGCCTTCGAGCACGGCCTTGAATGCGTCCGGATCGACTGGCCCCGAAAGCCCCAGCGCCTCGGCTCCCTTGCCCGCCCAGGCGCTCGCTTCCCTGTGCGCGGAATCGTCCTTCGCGTAGTAGCCATCCCTCTCGTAGTAGGAGACGCCTTGAGACGGCGAAGCGATGACCCCGATGGAGGCTACCATACGGACCTCCCGCCGGGTGCGTGTTCACTCGGATTC
>JAPOPM010000254.1 GCA_026712905.1 Deltaproteobacteria bacterium | reverse complement strand
GGTGCTGAAACGGGCGACGGAGACCACCGTCGACCCGGGCTACATTTCGGAAGCGGAAGCCATCGAGTTCCCCACCGCCGAAGGGCTGTCGGCCCACGCTTTCTACTACCCGCCTCGCAATCAGCACCATGCCGCCCCGGCGGGGGAGTTGCCGCCCCTGATCGTGCGCTCGCACGGCGGCCCCACGGGGGCCACCAACGACGCGTTCACGCTGGCCATCCAGTACTGGACCAGCCGCGGCTTCGCCGTCGTCGACGTCAACTATGGCGGCAGTACCGGCTTCGGGCGCGCCTATCGAGCGCGCCTGGACGGGCGCTGGGGCATCGTGGACGTGGACGACTGCGTCAACGCCGCCCGATTCCTCGCCGGCTCGGGCCGGGCGGACCCGGACCGTCTGATCATCCGCGGCGGCAGCGCCGGCGGCTACACGACGCTGGCCGCGCTCGCCTTCCGCGACACCTTTCGGGCCGGCGCCAGCCTCTACGGCATCGGCGACCTGATGGCCCTGGCCCGGGACACCCACAAGTTCGAGAGCCGCTACATGGACCGGTTGATCGGTCCTCTGCCGGATTCGGAATCCGCCTACAGGGAACGTTCTCCCGTCCATCACCTGGACGAATTCGATTGCCCGATCATTTTCTTTCAAGGGCTCGACGACAAGGTGGTACCGCCCAATCAGGCCGAAGCCATGGTGGACGCCCTGGACGCCAAGGGTCTGCCGGTGGCCTATTTGCCCTTCGAAGGCGAGGGCCACGGTTTCCGCCAGGCGGAAACCATCGTGCGCGCCCTGGAGGCGGAGCTCTACTTCTACGGCCGTGTCTTCGGCTTCACCCCCGCCGACGACATCGAGCCGGTACCGATCCGAAATCTCTGAAGAGAAAATATGGACTCGGATGCGGCGATTGGTCGACCAAAGTACGGCACATCGTCGAATTGTCTTGACTAAAATACGACGCTATGGATAATAGTCGGACATGGAGACGGAATCGCGTGTTTACGACGGCTTGCTGTCGGAGCACTTGGCCGCCAACCGCCAAATGGCTTTCGTCAGCGGTCCGAGGCAAGTAGGCAAGACCACGACCTGCCGGCGTCACGCCGACAGCTACCGCAATTGGGACAACGTCGACGATCGGGAATTGCTACTGGCCGGGCCTGGCAACCTGGCGGAGGCGGTGGGAGCGAACCGCCTCTCCGAAACCCCTCCAGTGGCGCTTTTCGATGAGCTTCACAAGTTCCCAAGCTGGAAGCCTTTCCTGAAGGGTCTCTACGATACCTACGGTGACCGGCTCCGCATCATCGTCACCGGCAGTAGCCGTCTCGATGTCTACCGCCGCGGCGGTGACAGTCTCATGGGGCGATACTTCTCTTACCGGATGCATCCGTTCTCCGTGGCGGAAACCGTCAGCCGACAACTCCCCGACGCGGAGCGGGTCATCCGCCAGCCGCGCATGATTGAGTCAGCGGACTTCGAGGCCCTGTGGCACCACGGAGGTTACCCGGAACCGTTCCTCAGGCGCGACAACCGGTTCAGCCGGAGATGGCGGTCGCTGCGTCTCCAGCAACTGGTCCGGGAAGAGATCCGAGACCTGACGCAGGTCCAGCAGATGGACCAGATGGAACTGCTGGTCCGGCGCTTGACCCGTCAGTCGGGGCGCCAGCTCGTGTTCGGCAACCTCGCCAGGGAGGTGCGCGTGGCCGCGGACACCGTCCGGCGCTGGGTCGCCGCGCTGTGCGATTTCCATCTGGGATTCCTCGTCAGGCCGTGGTTTCGGAACGTCTCGCGATCGCTGCGCAAGGAGCCCAAGTGGTACCTGAGGGACTGGGCCGACATCGAAGACGTGGGGCAGAAGGCCGAGACCTTCGTCGCGTGCCATCTTCTCAAGGCGGTCGAAGGCTGGAACGACATGGGACTGGGACGGTTCGAACTCGGTTACCTGCGCGACAAGGAGAAGCGCGAAGTGGACTTCCTGGTGGCCAGGGAGGGGAGCCCTTGGATACTCGTAGAAGTGAAGTACCGCGACGAATCCTTGAGCCGATCGCTCAAGTACTACCAGGATCAACTCAAGGCCCCGTTCGCGTTTCAGGTGGTTCTTGATGCCGACTTCGTCGATGCCGACT
>JAPOPM010000253.1 GCA_026712905.1 Deltaproteobacteria bacterium | reverse complement strand
GGGAGTCGGGGGTTGAGCATGCGTCCATGGCCTCAGTGCGTCTGCGCCGCGCTCCCTGGCCTGAAATGGCCGGTGAAACAAGTCTATCTCGATGCCCTGAAGCCGGGTTTTCCATCGAATCACTCACAGACCCTCAAATCTAGCCGTTTTTCCACGGCCTGTTAGAGAAGACACCAATCCTTCCAAGCTGAACGACCTCCCAATGTGACGGAACGTCGCCAAGGCACGGGACGCCGGAGCACCTGTAGGCGGGGTAGGGATTCAACCGACTGTTCATCGACTCAGTTGTGTTCATCTGTACGATCCGGTGAAACCTCATATGGCACGAAAAATGCTACACTCGACTGGTTAGTCGGTCAAGCTGTCCCTTTTTGCGCGACTGGATCTTCCGGATTTCGTGTGGGCGGGATAGCCTCTGCTCACACCGAGTCAAGGCGCTACGCACCTCCTTCGCTTCGGCCCTTCGGGTGACACCGTGTTCGCGTCCGCTGGGGAGCATCCAAGGCCGGAAGGAAACTTCCGGCCAGGAGGGACTGGCCGGAGAGTCCAAGGAGGAGTGAGGAGAGTGGCGGTGGGGAGGAAGGTAAACCCGGGGCGGTTCAGGGTGCGCGAGAGTACGCTTCAGACCGCTCGGGCCTGGGCTTACAAGGAACACGCCATGACGTTATGGCGATACCGCAGCTGTACCCGGGCGCAAAAGGCCTGGCTGGATTGGTACCGCTCTGCCATCCGCTGCCGCCTCGAACCGGTCAAAGGTGTCGCGCGCATGGTCAAAAACCACCTTCATGGCAGCGTCACCGCAGTCGTCCGCGGCGTCACCAGCGCACGGGCTGAGTCCTTCAACGCTCGTGTCCAGTGGCTCAAATACTCCGCCCGTGGCTTCCGCAACCGACAGCGCTTCCGCAACGCCATCTTACTTCCACTTCGGCGGCCTCAACCTCTATCCCAAAGGCCTCACCCGTTGATCCCCTTCCACACGAAAACCCGAAGCGCCGCGCGACTCTTGCGCGACGTGCCTGTGTCAGCCGACTTGCCCGAGACGTCGCTACCAGGCTATACTGCCAATCAGTATTTTCAAGCCGTACGAGAAGCATCCTTAAGCGTTTACAAGGTGGCAACGATGACCCAACTAGACGACAACCTCTCGAGCCTAAGAACATCGGTGGAAACCGGACGGCGACTGGCGGGCGATCCTGAGAATTTATTGAACTACGTCACGAACGTCGTAACCCACAATCTCGAAAACGTCCTGCGGGAGTTGCGCGCTCAAGTCGAAGAGCCTCATATGCTCGACGAAGCCGAAGTCGGACAGCCAAACGTCGTTGTTCACTACACGAGCATTGCAACACTTGTGTCTATGCTCAAAGAGGCTGCAGAAGAGAATAGTAGCTCATCATTGCGCCTGTACGACTCTAACCACTTTAACGATCCGGACGAAGGCAATTTTTTTGATCGCAATCTTGATCTGCACACACACAATCCATATAAAGACCTGGGCGCTACGTATTCGCCTCACGCCTATGTCGCGTCATTCATTGTCCCACATGACAAACAAGGGCAAAGCGATACCGACGCTCAGAGGGACATGAGTGACAATCTCGTGTTTTGGCGCACCTATGGTCGCGAAGGCATGGGTTGTTCATTGACTCTGGTCGTACCAAAACACGAACTGCGAAAAGTCCTCTACGACCGAGATGCCGTAAGGCGAACTAGTTCACTACTTGCACCTGTTCTGGATTCTGTCGATGAGTGCCTACGTCCTCTGTTCGGACTCTCCTCGACTGCTGACGTTCAGCAGCAGTTCCAAAGGACCATTGCGCGGCATATCGACAAGATTCGTTACCTGTATAAGAGCAAAGCCTACGACTATGAGCGGGAGTGTCGTCTCGTTATTCCCGAAATAGACGCTCAAGAGGATCGGGTCTTTTTCCAGTACGAGGAGCGAGAGGATACTACTGCCCGTATAAGACACTACTATCAGGTTGAGGCACTCAAGGTACAAAACATGTTCGTCACCGGTAGTTGGATTACGCTTGGTCCGCGTGTGCCGAAACCCAACAATGTGCGCTACTATCTCGAGTCCCTATTGCGAAAAGTCGGACGATCCTACGGCCCGAAATTCAGGATCTCCTCAATACCCTATCAAGCATCCTGACCCAGCCACGCCAACCCACTTTAGGCGAACCCTCAGCGCGTTCAATTAAGTAGAAGGGATTCTCAGTGTCCCCTAGCGCCCGGCGCTCTCGGAATGAGCAGTTGGGATGACATTCCTCATTAATGACCCGCGTCTCGCCGGTTACGAATTGATAGTCCTGTTGGCCGACCACCGGCCACCAATCGGCAGCGAGTAGGTAGCGTAGCATGAGATTCACTTCCATCGCAGCAACGCTTTCACTGAAGGGAAACACGTTCTGATTACGAAATCGTTCTTCAGCAGGTAGGTTCGACACGTAAGATGGGGCGTCAAGCGATCCGTCCAACTCCATGACAACAGCACTGGAGTTGTACTGTCCATTGCAGCGCAAGCACTGATGATAAGGAGTCACAATATGGGCGCGCCAGTGCGCTGAGAACAGACAATCGTCTTGTCGGTGTGTCTCTACTTCGACACCGCCGTCAATGACCGGGATCAAATGCGCTTGCGATATGTAGTTCAGGACGTCACGTGGAAGAGGTCTATCAACGCAGCTAAAAAGAATGTCGCAATCCAGCGCCGCCTTATACGCTGTCATGTCTTGGAGGGAGACAGGATAGATGCTCACCTGGATATTCTGGGCAGTGGCGTTTCGTCGCATAGCCCCCATAGCCGTCTCCACTTTCAACTTACCGATATCCTTGACCGTTCCGTACAGTAATCTATCCAGATTGTGCCTTTCCACCTTGTCGGGATCGATCAAAGTAACCTGCTCAACCCCGACTCGCGCCATGGTTTCGGCGACGATACACCCTACGCTTCCAAGTCCGACAATGCCAACTCGCAAGCGGGAGATTGTGTTTTGAGATTGGCGTCCCCAAGTGTCGAAGGTGCGCCTGAGAATCTCTCTGCGAAGGGGCGGAGGCACGAGGTCGTCATTGAAGTCAATTCTATAGGACTTCGGCCCAACAACCCTTACCTTCTCGCACCAACTGCGATGCATCTCTGTTCCGTTCCTCTCCCAGAACCGCGCGCTCCAATAACCGTCGCTTCCGATTGTCAACCCCACCAATGGCAACCCTGTTGCGGCAGCCGGATAAGCAAGAGCGTCCCGTTCTGCGTCCACATCCGCTGCGCTCATTCCCTGCCACCCAGGCCCGGGATGGCTGTGCATGAATGCCAAGCCCGCTCCCCTTTGGCGCGCCATCTGAATTGCGCGAGTGACGTAGGAAGGCTGAAAGCTAGCGTTACCGTGCAGGCTTCGTTCGTCCTGGTGCGGTAGAATGACTTCCCAAATCAGAGCAGTACGTCGGTATTCTCCCGTAGACGGACGCCAAAGAGCGAAGCACAAGTCCTCTTGGAACACATTGCGTTTGTAGTGCTGAAGGAGATGCTCGTTAGAGATCGAATCCGCCTCCGCCGTGAAAACTACCTCAAAGCTCATGTGTCCTTCCAGATTCGCCTTAGGTGTTCTCTTATGTACGCGCTCATGTGCTTAGTCGGCAATCGGTCCCACAAGTCACCGGGTGGTCTGCTCATTGCGATCCATTCTCGCCCTTGTGCGTCAAGATATTTCTGAGTAGAACCACCTCTCCCGTCTTCGATTGGCGGGCTGACGTGTACCCAGTGAGGAGGATACTCGGGATATCCTTCTTCTTGGAAGCTTACCCCCACTTGGATGTGCTTACCTTTTTGAGAACCGGCCTCGATTGTGTAATTGAAAGAAACCACCCTCCCCTGTTGGCTATCGAACTCATCTGTCAGATAGCCAAGTGATTGCAACTCTCCACGGACGCGGTCGATGCTACTGGACATTTGACTGAACTAGGCTACCTGTGTAGGAGTGTTGCGAATCGTGATGAATACATTGTCTTCCTTCAAGTCCACCCAGTCATCCCAACCGTATTGGCCTTTGTCCCCTTGCAGTATGTATTCGTTCGGCTTGCCAGGCATCGCCCCGTGCTTCTCGGCCAATTCAAGGATATCGTGTGCAACGAGCTTCTGGTGAGGAGTCTTGATTTCGATCCCGTTCACCTTCAGTTCGAACTCTTCTTTCTGATTCACTTCAGCCACTATAGGCCTCCTTATGTTTTTGTTCCACTCCCCACTATCTCGACCAACAGCCCTTCTGTCTCCCGCTCCAGTTCTATTATATCAGCTCGTATCTCCTCCAGCGGCCTCAGAGGTCGCGGCCTGTAGAAGTGGCGGGTGAAGCTGATCTCGTAACCGACCTTCACGCTGTCAGGGACGTACCAGGCATCCAGAGCGTAGGGCAGCACCTCGCGGCGCAAGAAAGCGTCTAGGCCGCCATCCTCTGGTAGAGGAATGTGCTCGGTGTCCCGCAACTCCGGATCCGGCTCGTACTCGACGACACGCGGCTTGCCCTTGATAGTGGTGTCGAACAGACCTCGTAGTGGATCGGCCTCGACATCCAACTTGTGGAGCTTCTTGATGACCGGCCGCGCGGTTTCCGAGCGCACACCTTCGTCTTTGAGCTCCCTGATCTCCCTGGCGGTATAGACCCGTTCCGGGTCGACGCCTTCAAGTCTCAAGGGCCGTTCCACGGTAACCTTCCAGTAACCGAATGCCTCGTTAGGAAATTTCTTTGACTGCTCCGTCTCTTCGAAGGCCCGGAAGACATCGCAGATGCGCCGGATGTCCTCATCCGACAACTCACAGTTCTTGTTGCCCAGGTTCTTGCGCAGCGGCCGGGACCACTGGGTTGCGTCGATGAGTTGTACCTTGCCGCGGCGGTGCGCCGGTTTGCGGTTGCTCAGCACCCAGACGTAGGTGGCGATGCCGGTGTTGTAGAACATGTTCAGCGGGAGGGCGACGATTGCCTCCAGCCAGTCGTTCTCGATGATCCAGCGGCGGATGTTGCTTTCGCCCTGCCCCGCGGCGCCGGTGAAGAGGGAGCTGCCGTTGTGCACCTCGGCGATACGGCTGCCCATTGGCGTATCCCGCTTCATCTTGCTCAGCATGTTGGCCAGGAACATCATCTGCCCGTCGCTGGACCGGGTGATCAGCGAGTACTCCGGGTTGCCGGCGTGCTCCACGACGAAGCGCGGGTCCTTGATGCCGGACTTCCCGCCCATGCGCTCCAGGTCGCTCTTCCAGCTCTTTCCGTAGGGCGGATTGGACAGCATGAAGTCGAACTCACGAGCGGGGAAGGCGTCGGCGGAAAGGGTGGAGCCGTACCGCATGTTGTCGGCTTCGACGCCTTCTCCCTTCAAGATGAGATCGGCCTTGCTGATGGCATAGGTCTCCGGGTTGACTTCCTGTCCGTACAGATGGACGGACGCTTCCTTGCCGTGTTCCCCGGCAAGCTCCCAGAGCGTTTCCTCCGCCACGGTAAGCATCCCGCCGGTGCCGCACGCGCCGCCGTACACCAAATAGGTGCCAGACTTGACCTCATCGGCGACCGGGAGGAAGACGAGGCGCGCCATGAGCTGCACCACGTCCCGGGGCGTGAAGTGCTCCCCAGCCTCTTCGTTGTTCTCCTCGTTGAAACGCCGGATCAGTTCCTCGAAGACCGTGCCCATGCGGTGGTTGTCCAGCCCCTCCAGGCCCACAGAGCCGTCGTCATTGAGGACGGGCCGGGGACTGAGATTGATCGAGCTGTCCAGGAACTTCTCCAGCAGGAATCCCAGCGCGTCCGCTTCCACCAGGGTCGGGATCTGGTTGCGGAACTTGAATTTCTCCAGAACCTCCTGGACGTTGGGCGAGAAGCCGTCGAGGTATGACTCGAAGTCGGCTCGCAACTGCTGGTGCCGCCTGCGGGATGTCAGGTCGCGGAGCCGGAAGGGGGACGTGTTGTAGAAGGCTTCGCCGGAGGCTTGGCGCAACGCTCGGTCCTGGTTCGTGATGCCGGCGGCATCCAACTGCTCTTTCATCCGGAGCACGGCGTCCTTCGTCGGTTCCAGAACCGCGTCGAGGCGCCGGATAACGGTCATGGGCAGGATGACGTCACGGTACTTTCCCCGCACGTAGACATCGCGCAACACGTCGTCCGCGATGCTCCATATGAAGCTGCTGATGTTCAGGTCGCTCACAGGATCCTCTCCGCTGTCGGCGTGTGGCGGTTGGTTTGGGGCTTCGTCGCCACCTCCCACATTCCTCAATATAGCGGAGCCGAGCCTCCCGAACCAACTCGTCCTGCTGCGTCCTGTTGTTCGCCATGGAGTCGACACGGTCAGCCGCTGCCGGGGGCAACGCTCCACGGTCCCGGTCGACAGCAACGTCGCTTGCAGGCAAGGACCCGAGGAGTTTCTTGATTTGAGGAGGATGAGTGGGCCCACCTGGACTCGAACCAGGGACCTACCGGTTATGAGCCGGTGGCTCTAACCAACTGAGCTATGGGCCCGGAAACGATCTGCGCGCCAAATGATCCGCACGCGAGTTGCACGCGAAAGGAAGCAGCCCGTCGATGCCCCATGGCAGGGCCGCCTCCTACCCTTCCATGAAACTCTTGAGCCTCTTGCTTCTACTAGGATGGCGCAGCTTGCGCAAGGCTTTGGCCTCGATCTGGCGGATGCGTTCGCGCGTCACCGCGAACTTGTGCCCGACTTCCTCCAGCGTGTGGTCGGACTTCTCGCCGATGCCGAAGCGCAGCCTCAGAACCTGCTCCTCGCGTGGCGTCAGGGTGGCCAGCACCTTGCGGGTCTGCTCTTCGAGGTTGAGGCTGGAGACCGCGTCGGACGGGGTCGCCACCCGCTTGTCCTCGATGAAATCGCAAAGATGGCTGTCCTCGTCCTCGCCCACCGGGGTTTCCAGGGAAATGGGCTCCTTGGCGATCTTGAGCACCTTGCGCACCTTCTCCAGCGGGATCTCCATCTTGGTGGCGATCTCCTCCGGAGTGGGCTCCCGGCCGATCTCCTGCACGAGGTAGCGGGAGGTGCGGATGAGCTTGTTGATGGTCTCGATCATGTGCACCGGGATGCGGATGGTGCGTGCCTGATCGGCGATGGCGCGGGTGATGGCCTGGCGGATCCACCACGTGGCATAGGTGGAGAACTTGTACCCGCGCTGGTACTCGAACTTCTCCACCGCCTTCATGAGACCGATGTTGCCCTCCTGGATGAGGTCGAGGAACTGGAGGCCGCGGTTGGTGTACTTCTTGGCGATGCTCACGACCAACCGGAGGTTGGCTTCGATCAACTGCTTCTTGGCGAAGTCCGCGCGGACCTCGCCCTCTTGGATAGATCGCACCCGCTGCCGGATCTCTTCCTCCGACATCTCCAGACGCTGCTGCGTCCCTTCCACGTCCGCGATGGCCTGGCGAATGCCCTCCTGCATCTCCTTGACCGCCTTCAGGCTCATCCGGAACGTCCCGACGGTCTTACGCCAGTTGTCCTTGCCGTCGTCGCCCGCCGCCACTTCGAGGATCTCCCTGGCGGTCTTTCCGGTCTCCCTCTCGTACCGCTGCAGCCGCCTCTTGGCGGACTCGATGCGATGCAGTTCCCTCTTGAGCCTGTCCACCATCGCGTCGATCTGGAGCCGGTTGAGGCCCAACGCCTTGAGCCGCTTGAGAATCCTCGTGCGGCACCGGATCGACTGTCGCTCCAACTCTTCCCGTACGGCCGCCGCATTGCGCTTGCGCAACTTCTGTCGCACGGCGTCGAATTCGCCCGCTGCCTGGCGCAGCTTGTCGATCTGTTCCAGCACGCGCTGACAGTGCACCTCCTCCTCCGCGACGTCCGCCTCGGCTTCCACCCCCTTGATCACTTCGTGCACGCGGACCTCGCCCTGCTCGAGCCTCTCCGCGATATCGAGCACGTGCTGGACCGCGACGGTACAGGAGAGTGCGTGGTCCGCCACGACCCCCTCGCCTTCCTCTATCCGCTTGGCGATCTCCACCTCACCGTCCCGGCTGAGCAGCGACACGTTGCCCATCTCCCGCAGGTACATGCGCACGGGATCGCCGGTCTTGCCGGCCACGTCCGCGTCTCCGCCGTCGAGCTCCACCTCCCCCTCCTCGGGCTCGTCGTCCGGGACATCCTCCGCCTGCCCGGTCAACGCCATGCGCGAGTTCGCATCCACCACTTCGATGTCCATCTCGCCGAAAATGGACATGACGTCGTCAAGCTGCTCGGGCGAGACGGTGTCGGCCGGCAGCATGTCGCTCACCTGATCGTAGGTCAGATAGCCTCGTTCCTTGCCGAGGTCGATCAGCCGCTTGACATCCTCTTCCCGCTTCGTCAGGCGAGTCCGCGATGTCACCCGGGGGGTGTTGGCCGGCGTCGTGTCTACAAGCCCGGCACCGCGCGTTCCAAGCGGAGTTTCTTTTGCATGACCTCCTGCCATTGCCGCATCCTCTCTTTCTTGGCAGCGTCATCGCGGGTCTCTTCGGCTACGCGAATCGCTCTGCACAACTCCCGATCGAGCCGGTTCAGATAACGCCTTTTCAAAAACAGGAGACAGTCCCGGGTCATTCGCTCACGCTCGCTCTCGGCGAACTCCTGTCCTTGCAACACGAGCCCCGTCACCTCGGAGGCCAGCTCCGGCGACAACCCCTCGGTCAAGGCTCCCACTTCCAACTCCCCGTCGTCCCCCGCGTTCGCGAACATCCGCCGGATCACCTCGCTCCACTTCCCGCTCACGAGCTTGTCCATGGGCTCCCGGCGCAGCGCCGTCACCACGGCCGGAAACCGTAGCATCAGCGCCACCAGCGACACCTCCGCGCGGTCGTCCGGGAAGGTCCAGCGGTCGGCCCCGCGCGGCATCGGACGGCCCGCGCCGCGGCGCTCGTTCCCGGCCGGCCGAGCGCCGGCCGCCGGGCCGCCGCCGGCATGCCGGCGCAACGACTCTTCGCGCACCCCCAGCAGGTCCGCCGCGCGGCGCGCCAGCAGATCGCGGTCGTTGGGGTTGGTCACCTTGGCCAGGATCCTGCTGACCTCGGCGGCCGAGCGGCTCTTGCCCTCGAGGCTCGTACCGTGGCGTTCGCGGAGCCAGTCCAGGTAGAAGTCCACGATGGGCACGGCGCGCTCCAGCACACTCTCCAGCGCGTCCTTCCCGTGGGCCCTGACGAACGTGTCCGGATCCTCGTTCCCCGGCAGAAAGGCCGCTTGCCCCCACAGGCCCGCCTGCTGGAACACCTCGACGCTGCGCGCGGCGGCGGCGCGGCCGGCGGCGTCGCCGTCGAACAGCGCGGTCACGTTGCGCGTGTAGCGCGCCAACACGCGCAGGTGATCCACGGTCAGGGCCGTGCCCAGGGTGGCCACCGCGTGGGCGACGCCGTACTGCGCGAGGGAGAGCACGTCGAGATAGCCCTCCACCACCACGACCCGATCCGCGGCGCGAATGCCGTCCCGGGCCTGCTTCAGGCCGTAGACCTGAGCGCTCTTGTGAAACAGCGGCGTCTCCGGGGAATTGAGGTACTTGGGCGCGCCCTCGCCGAGGACCCGTCCGCCGAAGCCCACGATCTTGCCGCCCGGCTCGGTGATGGGAAAGATCACCCGGTCGAAGAAACGATCGCGGAACCGGCCCCGCTCCCGCTCCACCAGGAGGCCCGCCGCCGCCGCGTCCGCCGGCACCGCGCCCATGCGCCGCAAGTGGGACGCCAGGCCGTCGCCCCGTGGCGCGAAGCCGAGATTGAAACGCGGCCACAGGGATTCGTCGACGCCGCGCTTCTGAAGGTAGTGGCGCGCCGGGGTACCTCGGGCGGGATCCAGCAGCAGACCGTGGTACCACGCCGCCGCCTGCTCGTTCAGGCGGAAGAGGTCGCCGCGCCGGTTGCCCCCCGACCCCGACTGCTCGATGGGGATGCCGTAGCGTTCCGCCAGCCGCTCCACGGACTCGGGGAAGGTGAGCCCGTCGTAGAGCATGACGAACTTGAAGACGTCGCCCCCTTCGCGGCAACCGAAACAGTAGAAAACGCCCTTCTCCTCGTTGACCGTGAAGGAGGGGGTCTTCTCCGAATGGAAGGGACACAGCCCCGAGTAGTTCTGGCCGGCCTTCTTGAGGGTGACGTAGTCGGAGACCACCTCCGCGATGGAGGCTCGTGCGCGAACCTCTTGAGTGGTCTGATCGGAGATCATGCCCCGCCCCGTGAGTCACTCGACGCGGACCCCGGGTTCCAGGGGCCGGGCCACGTGAAGGTTGCGCCCATGGAGGTCACCGCGGCCCCAACGCCGTAAAGGGGTCCCACCAACGCGGCCGTTCCCAACGGCTGCTGCAGTTTCTGCGGAACCCATGACTGGGAAATGGCGACGAAGAGGACGACTCCCACGAATACCGCCCCCTTGGAGCCGCCCACCAGGAGGCCCCCCAAGCGGTTGAAGCCGCTGAGAAAGAAGCGGTCGGCGGATCGGTGGAGCAGGTGCCCCACCCAGTTGAGTCCGATGTAGGCCAGAAAGAAGAGAACGAGGAAGGCGAGGATGTTCAGGATAAGCGGAGAGTAGGGCCAGGAATCGACCCAGATGGATGCCTGATCGTAGTACCGTACGGCGACGATGAAGCCAACCGAAAGGCCCAGCAAGGCGAATACCTCCCGGAACAGTCCCTTGGCGTAGCCCCTGACGGCAAACACGCACAGGACTGCTGCCAACACTGCGTCTACGATGTTCACAATGGCCTATGGGGTGTCACCGGAGTCCGCTCCCCGCCAGGATCCACCATGGATCGCGCGGAGCCGCCTCGGGTCGAACTCACCCGGCCCGTGCCATTGCGGAGTCCGAAACTCCCAGTCGCAGTTACGTAGGCCCTAGTACCACTGGTGGCTTCGGGCGCGCTTCATGGCACGCTTCTTGGCTGCGATGGCCTTCCTCTTACGCTTGACGCTCGGCTTCTCGTAATGTTCCCGCTTGCGCAGTTCGGCCAGAATTCCGGCCTTCTCGCACTGCTTCTTGAAACGCCGGATGGCGCTCTCGATCGACTCGTTTTCCTTGATTCGAACACCTGTCATAGGTTGTTTCCACTCCTTGGGTCTGTCGAACTATAGCCAATCAGTCACCCAAGTCAAGCCCGGAAGACGCTTTCGAGACCGCCCTCCAATCCACCGGCGCAAGCGCATGGATGAAGAATTCCCGGTTGCCCTTCGGGCCCAGCAGCGGGGACGGAATCACCGGGCGCCGCTCCAGGCCGAGGGCGTCCGCCGCCGCCTCGATCTCGCCGATGACGCGCCGGTGCTCTTCCTCCGAACGCACCACTCCGCCCTTCCCGACGCGGCCCTTGCCCACCTCGAACTGCGGCTTGATGAGCGCCACGACGTCGAACGGCGGCTTGAGCAAGCGGCACACCCGCGGGAGCACGAGCCGTAGCGATATGAACGAGACGTCCACCACCGCGAGGTCCGGCGTCTCGGCCAATGCGTCCGGCTCGAGATGACGGATGTTGGTGCGTTCCAGCACGGTGACGCGCGGGTCCTGCCGCAGGCGCCAGTCGAGCTGGCCGTAACCCACGTCCACCGCGTGTACCCGCGCCGCGCCGTGGGCCAGCAGGCAGTCGGTGAACCCTCCGCTGGAAGCGCCCACGTCCAGCGCCACGCGCCGCGCCGGGGTCACCTCGAAGCGCGCCAGGGCGGCTTCGAGCTTCTCGCCGCCGCGGCTCGCGTAACGGGCGGCGGCCTTCAACCGGAGATGCGCGTCGCGCCGCACCTGGGTGCCGGCCTTGGTCACCGGCGCATCGTTCACCAACACCGCCCCCGCGAGAATGTAGCGCTGCGCCTCCTCGCGGCTGCGCGCCAGCGAAGACTCCACCAGCAGGCGGTCGAGGCGTTCCTTGCCGGCCGTCAATCCTCATCCTCGACCAGCTCCCGCAGGCGCGAGCGCCCTTCGGAATCCTTGGTGAGCACCTCGATGCGCCGCTCGACCTCGCCGAGTTTGTGGTTGCAGGACTGCACCAGGCGCACGCCTTCCTCGAAGGTGGCCAGCGATTCCTCGAGGTTCAACTCGCCGCTCTCGATGCGCTCCACCACCTTCTCGAGGGCCTGCAGACACTCCTCGAAGCTGCGTTCGTCCCGCGCCTGCGGCGTGCTCTCGTCCTGAGACATTCCGATCCCCCCAAGGAAACGCTGATCCGTCTTGATGGCGCCCTGCCCCTTCGCCCCGAGCGTAGCGAAATCGAAGGACGCCGACCCTCCTACTCCTCCACCTCTTCCACCCGGCAGACGGCCCGCCCCGCGGCGAAGTCCACCCGCACCTGCTGGCCCTTGCGCAGAGTCGCGGCGTCCTTGACGATGCGCCCCCCCGGGACATCGTAGACGATGCTGTAGCCGCGCCGCAGCACCGCCAGCGGATCGACGCCGCCCAGCCGTCCGGCGAGATGGCCCAGGCGTTCCCGCGCGCGCAGCACCGCATCCTCCTGGCGCCGCCACAACCGCAGCGACAATTCGTCCAGGCGCATCTGTCCCTGCCGCAGCCCGCGGCCGGGATCCGCCAGCCGGCGCGCCCAGTAGCGCAGATTCTCGCGCCGGCGCTCCTGACGGCTCTCGGCGCCGCGCCGCAGCCGGCGCGTCCACAGCGCCACGCGCTCCTCCAGCTCGCGCCGCCGCGGAAGGATCATCTCGGCGGCGGCCGTGGGCGTGGCCGCGCGCTGGTCGGCCACGAAGTCCGCGATGGTCACATCGATCTCGTGGCCCACCGCGGACACGATCGGCGTGCGCGCCGCGGCGATGGCCCGCGCCACCGGCTCCTCGTTGAACGCCCAGAGGTCCTCCAGCGAACCGCCGCCGCGGCCGACGATCATGACGTCGACGACGCCGGTCTCGTCCAGTTCCCGTATTCCTCGTGCGATCTCCAGGGCGGCGCCCTGGCCCTGCACCGTCGCCGGGCGGATGATCACCCGGCGCTCCGGGAACCGTTCGCCGATGATGCTCAGCATGTCGCGCACGGCCGCGCCCTGAAGCGAGGTGACGATGCCGATGGTACGCGGCAGGAACGGCAGCGGCTTCTTCCGTTCGGTCTCGAACAGGCCTTCCTGCCACAGGCGCCTCTTCAACTGCTCGAAGGCGACGGTCAGCGCGCCCTTGCCGCGCGCTTCCACTTCCACGGCGTAGAGCTGGAGCGCGCCGCGCACCGTGTACAGGCCGACCCGGCCCGAGCACACCACCTCCATGCCGTCTTCCAGACGGAAGCGCAGCCGCTCCGCGTTGCGGCGGAACAGGACCGCCGCGATCTGCGACTGGGAGTCCTTGAGCGTGAAGTAGACGTGCCCCGACGGAGCGAAGCGCGCGTTGGACACTTCCCCGGCCACCCACAAGGCATCCAGGCCGGACTCCAGCCGGTCCCGGATGATCTCGTTCAGCTCGCTGACCGTGAGGACCGCGGCCGGCTGCGCCACGGTAGGATGGTCGAAAGGACGCGACATCGGGGGCCGCGGCTCAGGTCTTTTCCTTCGGCGCTCCGGTGAGGCCGCGGAACATCTCCCAACCCTTGAGCAGCTCCAGCGCGCGTCCGATCTCGGGGTCGTTCCGGAGCCGCTGTGCGAAGTCGTCGAGCGGGGCGGCGCTCTCCGGCTGCGTTGTCGCCGACGCGCCGGCCTCCGACTCCGCCGCCTTGCCCGAGGAAGGAGTCTCGGCGGCGGCCGGCCTTGCCTTGGGATCCGTGACGATGTCCGGCTTGATGCCGACCTCGTGTATCGACCGCCCCTTGGGCGTGAAGTACTCCGCGGTGGTCAAGCGCAGGGCCGAGCGGTCGTCGAGCGGCAGGATGGTCTGCACCGACCCCTTCCCGAATGTTTGCGTACCCAGGATTAGCGCACGCTTGTGGTCCTGCAGCGCCCCGGCGACGATCTCCGACGCGCTGGCGCTGCCGCCGTTCACCAGCACCACCATGGGAAAGTGGGTCCGGGAGCCGTCACGCGTGGCCGAGAATTTCTGCTTGTTCTGGCTGCCGCGCCCTTCGGTGTAGACGATCAGGCCGGAATCGAGGAACAGGTCCGAGACTCCGACCGCTTGACTGAGCAGTCCTCCAGGGTTGTTGCGCAAGTCGAGCACCACTCCCTTGAAGGAGCCATCCCCGGGTTGGTGCTCGGCCATGGCGTCGATCAGGTTCTTGCTGGTGCGGTCCTGGAACTGGGCGATGCGCATGTAGAGGAAACCCGGCTCGAGCACGCGCGCGCGCACGCTGCTGACCTCGATGACGGCGCGCACCAAGGTGAACGTGAGCAGCTTGCCCTCGCCCTTCCTTCGCACCAGCAGGGTGACGCTGGAGTCCTCGGGTCCGCGCAGCCGCCTGACGGCCTGGGTCAGGGTCATGTCCTCGGTGGTCTCGTCGTCGATGCCGACGATCTGATCACCTGGCTGCAAGCCGGCGCGCGCCGCGGGGGTGTCCTCTATGGGCGACACCACGGTCAGGAGTCCGTCGCGCACGGTGATCTCCACGCCCAGACCGCCGAAGCGCCCTTCGGTCTCGGTCTGGAGCACACGGTAGGAATCCTCGGTCAGGTAGCTGCTGTGGGGGTCCAGGGATTCCAGCATGCCCTTGATGGCGCCGTCGACCAGCTTGTCGGTCTCCACCTCCTTCACGTAGTTCCGTTGCACGATGGCGAGGATGTTCGCGAAGTTCTCCAGGCTGTGATAGGCGCCGGAGTCCACGGCCGAGACCCGTGGTACGGCCAGCCCGGCCGCGAACAGGACCCAACCCAAGGCCCAGAACCACCCGGACACGCGCCGCTTTCGATTCCACAGCTTCATCGTATCGTCTCCTCCCGACGACTCCGTCTATTTCTTTCCTCTGGCCACCGCCCGCGCCCGCCGGAACCAGGGGAGCGGGTCCACCGGCTTGCCGTTCCTGCGCATCTCGAAATAGAGGCGCGACCGGCCGGACGAAGGGTCGTCACCGACCCGAGCGATGCGTTCACCCCGCTCCACGCGGTCGCCCACGGACTTGGCCAACTCCGCAAGGTGGCCGTACACAGTGTAATAGCGTTTTCCGTGGTCGAGGATAAGCATCTTTCCGTAACCCGGCAAGCGATCCGCGAACAGGACCCGGCCGTGCTCCACCGCCCGGATCTCGGCTCCCGGCGACGCGGCGATGTCGACGCCGGGGCGGTGCACGTCCACGTCCAGGTCGGGGTGCTTGTGGATGCCGAACCCGCTGACGATCCTGCCGTCCACGGGCAAAACCACACCGTCGGCGGCGGTGTCCGCCGGGCGCGCCACGGGTGCGCGGCCTTCCTCCTCTGAACCGCGGATGATGCCTTCCAGACGGCGCGCCGCCTCCTGCAGCTCCCGCAAGGCGCGGCCTCGGAGCTCGCGCTCGCGCCGTAGTGCCCGCAACGTCCCCTCTCTGTGCGCGCGCTCCTTCCTCAGCTCCCCGCGCAGCGCCGCCACCTCGTCCCGCTCGCGCGCGAGCGCCCGGCGGCGGGCCTGCACCGTTGCCTGCAGGTCCCGGCTGCGCCGGAGGTTGTCCGCCAGCCGCCCGATCAGCGCCTGGTCCTGGCCCAGCACGGTCTCCAGCAGACGCTTGCGCCGCATCAGCTCCGGCACCGACAACTTGCCGTTGAGCAGCACGAAGGGCGTTCCCCCCCGTTGCCACTTGTAGAGCGCCCGCGCCCGCTGCACCAGCGTCCGGCGCCCCTGCGCCAACGCTGCCTCGGCTTCGTCCGCCGCCCGCGCCGCCTCTTCCACCTCGCGCTCGCGCCGCTTGAGGCGCCCGTTCAGGGTCTTGAGCCGGCGCGAGCGGCGCTCCAGGGCAGTCTCGAGCTCGTCGAGCACCTCCAGCACCGACGATTCTCCCCGCCGGACCTTGTCCAGGGCGGCTCTTCCCTCGACGATACGTTCCTTCAGTTCCGCCAGCTCTCCCTCGTCCTGCGCCCGGGCCGGCGCCGGCAAGCCCAGGCACAAACACAGGCCGGCCGCCGCCGCGACGCGGCCGGCGACGAGCATAGCCTTGGTGAAACGTGACCGGAACATTTGCCTTCGGGACGCGGGGGTCAGGCCAGGAAACGCTTCACCGACAGCACGCTGCCGGCGGTCCCCAGAAGCCACCCCAGGAAAAGCAGCTCCATGCATTGCCACGAGTTGAGGAAAGTAAACTGAACACCGGCCGCCAGCGCACCGAACGGGGCCAACAGGTCCGCGCCGAGGAGAGCGAACGCCGCCCGCAGCAGCCCAAGGGCGAGGCCAGCACCCACCAGCCCCTGGATCATTCCCTCGATGACGAATGGGGCCTTGATCAATCCCGTGCCGGCGCCCACCAGTTGCATGATCTCGATCTCGTCCTGCCGCGCCACGATGGCCAGCTTGATGGTGCTGCCGACGATCAGAAAGGCCACCAGGAACACGACCCCGCCGAGCACCCACTTGAGCCACTCCATGCCCACCAGCAGGAGCCGCAGCCGTTCCAGCCAGGCCTCGGGATACTCCACCTCCCGGACTCCCTCCAGGGCACCCAGCCGTTGCACCAGCCCCGCCACGGCAGCACTCGAGCGGTAGCCGGCGCGCAGCTCCAGTTCCAGGGACGCCGGCAGCATCGCCGGGTCCAGACCCTCCAGTATCCCCGATTGCGAGCCCAGCGCGCTCTCGAAATCCTCCCACGCCTGCTCCCGGGAAACATAGCGCGCGGCGCCCACCTCCGGGTAGCTCTCCACCTTCGCCCGCAGGCCCGCCGCCGCGGGCGCGTCCACCTCTTCATCCAGATAGGCGAACACGTGGAGGTCCTCGCCCCACCCGCGCACCAGTTGACCGAGGTTCTGCTGGATCAGCAGGAACCCGCCGAACACCAGCAGGGTCATGGCCATGACGCCGGCGGTCAACAAATGGGTCCAGAAGAGTTCCTTCAGGCTCCGGACCACGCGTCCGGTCACGAATGCGGCGTGGGGGAGTTTCATGGCGCGGAGGCCGCCGGTTCCAGGTCCGCGCGCCGCAGCAGCCGGCCCTGGTGCATCAGCAGGACGCGGCCGTCGAAGCTGCGCAACAGACGCGGGTCATGGGTGGCGATGAGCACGGTGGTGCCTTCCTCGTTGATGCGCGCGAAAAGCCGCAGGCTCTCCGCCGCCCTCTCGGGGTCCAGGTTCCCGGTGGGCTCGTCCGCCAGCACGATCTCGGGCTCGTTCACCAGGGCGCGCGCAATCGCCACCCGCTGCTGTTCGCCGCCCGACAGGGCCGGCGGCAACACGCCGTACTTGTCCTTCAGCCCGAGCTCGGAGAGCAGCCGGAAGGCCCGGCGCCGGCTCTGGCGCCAGGAAACGCCGACAACGTCCGCCGCCAGCGAGACGTTCTCCAGCGCGGTCATGTGCGGGATGAGCTTGAAGTCCTGGAAAACGAGTCCCAGCTTCCTGCGGTAAGCCGCCAGTCCCGGCCCCTTCAGGCGCGTGATGTTGCGTCCGTTGACGAGAATCTGGCCCTCGGAGGCCTGCTCGGAACGGAACAGCAACCGCAGCAGCGTGGACTTTCCGGCGCCGCTGGGACCGCACAGGAACAGGAACTCGCCCGCCTCCACCTGGAACGTGATGTCCTTCACTCCCGCGTTATCCGGCAGATACGTCTTGGACACGTTGTGGAGCTGAATCATGGACATCGGAGGAGGCCCCTGAGAAAGCCGCAAAAACCACGAAATCCACCTTGACATCCCCGTTGGACGGCTGATAACGTGGCGGAAATACGCCTTATTGTCGGTTTAGGAGCTTTCTGAAGCAGGTTACCACTAAACCGGTTCTGGAACAAAAAGGAAACCACGGGACACCACACGCACGAGGACCGACCGCACGAGGAGTTTCACGCCATGAAAATTCTTTTCGTCAATCCGCGCTTTCCGAACTCCCTGTGGCGGCTGACCGGTATCACCGACATCCTGCCGCAGCGTTGCGCGCAGACGCCGCTGGGGCTCCTCACCGTGGCCGCGCTGACGCCGCCGGATTTCGACGTGGAGCTTCGGGACGAGAACGTCAGGCCGCTTGAGTTCGAGACCGACGCCGACGTGGTGGCCATCGCCTGCTGGAGCATCCAGTACGGCCGCGCCCGGCGCATCGCGGAGGCGTTTCGGAAGCGCGGGAAGATGGTGGTGGCGGGCGGGCCGTACCCCTCGCTGTGCCCCGAGCGCTTCACCGACGGGCTCTTCGACGTGGTCTTCGACGGCGAAGTGGAGATCACCTGGCCGCAGTTCTGCGACGACCTCCGGACGGGCACTCACAAGCCGCTCTACAAGCAGGAGGGCAACGTCGACATTTCGCTCTCGCCGGTGCCGCGGGTGGACCTGGCGTCCCGGGACGACTACCTCTACTACTTCCTGCAGACCACCCGGGGCTGTCCCTTCAAGTGCGAGTTCTGCGACATCATCATTACCGACGGGCGGGTGCCGCGCACCAAGAGCGTCGATCAGGTGATCGCGGAGATCAAGACGGTGGAGTCCGTCGGCGGCATACACATCAGTTTCTCGGACGCCAACCTCATCGGCAACATGCGCTACGCCGAGGAGTTGCTCACCGCGGTGGCGGAGTACGGCCGCGAAAACAACTACCCCATCAACTTTTCCGCGGAGATGACCATCAACGTGGCGGAGAAGCCGAAGCTGCTCCAGTTGCTGCACGACGCCAACTTCACGAGCATGTTCCTGGGCATCGAGTCGCCGCGGGTGGCGAGCCTCAACGAGACCCAGAAGCGGCAGAACACCACCTCGCCGCTGATGGAGAGCATCCGCAGGATCCAGTCCCACAACATGGCGATTCTGGCGGGCATGATCGTCGGTTTCGACAACGATGACACCGACATCTTCAAGGAGCAGTTCGATTTTCTCCAGGAGGCCGGCATCGCCTTTACCACCAGCGGCGTGTTGACGGCCATCGAGAAGACGCCCCTTTACGAGCGCCTGGAGAAGGAAGGCCGGCTGATTCCCTACGACTCCGCGCAGATGAAGGGGCACGGTTCCGCCGACCTGAACTTCGTTCCCAAGCTGATGACCGTCGAGCAGGTCCAGCAAGGTTACAACTGGCTGATCCGCAACCTGTACAAGTACGAGAACTACGGCGCGCGGCTGGTTGCCGGGGCGAAGCCGTTCCGGCCGGAGTATGTTCGCCGGGGCCGGGGAAGCAAGATCGATCGGGAAATCCTCGGCATACTGGCCAACACTTTCCGGCACTACATCTTCACCACCGATCACCCACGGCGGCGCTTCTTCCTGAAGACGCTGTGGCAGGTCATGTGGCCCCGCCCCAGCTTCGAGAAGCTGGACTACGCCATCAGCTACATGATCTCGGAGAAGCACTTCCACGATTACGTTACCAACGCCCACGGGGACCCCGAGGCGGTGGGCGCCGAGCCCTTTACCGAGAGCGCCCAGGTGGAGCATTCCTGGGGCGAGTTGAGCAAGGAATACCTGAGGAAGCTGAGACGGGAAGTCTACCCCCCGGCCAAGCCCTGGCGATGGATGCGGCGGCGCCTGCGCAACGCCGTAGTGGTACCGGAAGCGTTCCTGAAGGACCAGGTGGGGCAGCGGTTGAGCCACTTCCTGTCGGATCTCGGCATCACCGTCGTACCCGTGGCGAGCGCGGCCCTGTCACGCATGCAGGACAAGGCCGACGTGCTGGTGCTCCCCATCATCAACAAGATGCTCAAGGGACGCGAGGAGTTGCAACAGGCGGTGGAGCATCTCAACGAGGAGTCTCAGGAGGAAGTGAAGCGGTTCCCCGAAGTCGTCCACTTTCCCGTGGACCAGGGAGACCGGGCGGCGCTGGAAGCCCTTGCCCGCATCGGCCTCCTGTACACCAGCCGCGTGGAGCGGCTGCAGCGCGCGTACGTCAGGGCGTTGCAGTAGAAGCCCGGCGGTTGCCGGCCGGTCAAACCACGTGTAGGGGGCGGGTTTCAAACTTGGCCGTGTAGGATTTTGTCCTACGGCCCGTAACTGAGGTGGTCCCGGAAAATCGGACAGGTTGCTAAGGTGTATCCCACCGGCACAAGGTCCACCCGAACCAGGTGAGCACCTGGAAACAGCGAGCAGTGGAGGGGATGAAAGAGGTATTCTCCAAGGGGCGGAGCGGGCACGAGGGTGAGATCCGGGACCTGCACGCGAAGATCGGGGAGTTGACGGTGGAGCGGGATTTTTTGGCCAAAGGGCTCAAGTGGTGAGCGGGGAGAAGCGCCGGGCCATGATCCGGCGCAACCATCCTGAGCCGTCAATGCCGCTTGCTGTCCCTAAGCCGCTCGTCTGTGTACCACACGCCCCAGGGCAAGAGCGCACAGAACCTTAAGTTGATGCGGCGGATCGATGAGCTGTTCCTGAAGTACCCGTTCTACGGCAGCCGCCAGATGGTCCGCCATCTGTGGCGGGAGGGCGTCCGTGTCGGACGTCACCGGGTTCGTAGTCTGATGCGGGTGATGGGGCTACAGGCCATCTACCAGGCGCCCCGGACCGCCACACGGCATCCCCGGCACCGGGTGTATCCCTACCTTCTCAATGGGCTCGCCATTGAGCGGCCCAATCAGGTCTGGACCGCGGATATAACCTACGTTCCCGTCCAGAAGGGCTTCCTGTACCTGGTGGCGGTCATGGACTGGGCCACCCGCCGGGTGCTCTCCTTTAGGCTCAGCAACACCCTCGATGCTCGGTTCTGCACGGAGGCCTTGACCGAAGCCCTGGAGCGCTACGGCCGGCCTCGGATCTTCAACACCGACCAGGACAGCCAGTTCACCAGCCTGGAGTTCACCGCCACCCTCAAGGACTCAGGCGTTGCCATCTCCATGGACGGCAGGGGCCGGTGTATGGATAGCATCTTCATCGAGCGCCTCTGGCGTTCGCTCAAGTACGAGGCCGTCTACCTGCACGAGCTCTCAGACGGCTTCGTGGCCCAACGGGTCATCGCCCAATGGATGGAGTTCTACAACACCCGAAGGCCTCACTCCGCCCCCGATGGCTCTACCCCGGCCGAGGCCTACGACAAAGGAATACGGATGGAGATGCAGGCTGAGCCCCACCGCTCGCCCGCCCCTCTGCCCGCTCAACCGGAATCGCAGGACGTGTTAAACAGGACCCTGGCGGCATGATCCATTACCCGGAATACACCTTAACTCAGCCGCCATCCTGTCCAAGATACCAGGACCACCTCAAAGATTGCCGTGTCCCCACGCCAACCGTGTATGGTCAGCAGTGCTTCCAGTATATGTTGTACTTGGACATACTAAGGTGTTTCCCGAACCGCATTAGTGTTTCCAAAGGTAAGGTGACAAGGCCGTCCACGAGACCGAGAAGGGAAGAAATATGACGACAAGGATGTTGCAGCGTTCCGCGGCTGTAGGAACGATCTTTCTCCTCCTTTGGTTGGCGGCGGTGAGTGACGTTGGGGCTGGAGAACGGATCGATCGTAGTTGTCTAAGATCTTTGAGTGTAAGGGATGGTATTTTCGAGTTGGATAACATGACGATGAGCTGTGTGGCCGTGGAGAAGGCACGCCCAGCAATATTAAAGACAATCGAAACGCTTGACGGTTCACGGAACTATGCTGAATTGGCGAAACAAGCAGCGGACCTGAAAGCGAAAGTGAGGAAGGCCTCAAAAGAGCGAACGAAAGCCGCCTTGGGGGCCTTAGTCAAGGCCGCAGGTCACTATGGCGCGATGTTTGGGTTGGCGACCTGCGTTGAGTCGTTGGGCGCGGGCTGCCTGATAAGTGCAGTGGGAGCGGTCATGGCGAAGATCGAGATCGTCGATTCCACGATAAATGCGAGTGAATTGCAACGGCGGCTCAACGCACTGTCTAGGGATTTGACAAGGGTACAGAATACGTTGAAGAGAAAGAGGAACAAGTTGCGACAGACTAGAGACGTCCTAGTTTCCGAATTCAACCGGCTTTGCACCGCAGTCAAGAACAGGTGCCTCAGGTAGGCGGGCAGTGCACGTTTCTGGGTGTACAGAAAGGACGATCCAGGAGATCGCTACGCGGCACAAGATCCACCCGAACCAGGTGAGCACGTGGAACCAGCGAGCGGTGGAGCGGATGAAGGATGTGCTCTCGAAACGGGGCGGAGCGGGCGCGGGGGGATCACGAGGCGGAGGTACGGGACCTGCACGCGAAGATCGGGGAGTTGACGGTGGAGCGGGATTTTTTGGCCAAAGGGCTCAAGTGGTGAGCGGGGGGAAGCGCCGGGCGATGATCCGGTGCGACCATCCCAGGCTGAGCTTGAGCCGTCAATGCCGTCTGTTGCGTGTGAGTCGGTCCTCGCTCTACCACCGGCCTAAGGGGGAGAGCGCTGAGAATCTGGCGTTGATGCGCCGGATCGACGAGCTGTTTCTGAACTACCCCTTCTACGGCAGCCGCCAGATGGTCCGGCACCCATGGCGGCAAGGCGTCGGAGTGGGTCGTCACCGGGTGCGACGCCTGATGCGCCTGATGGGGCTACAGGCCATCTACCAGGCACCGCGGACCAGCCGGCCGCATCCGGAGGAGCACCGAGTTTACCCCTATCGGCTGAAAGGAGTGGCCATCGACCGGCCCCATCAGGTGTGGACAGCGGGTATAACCTACATCCCGGTCCAGCGCGGCTTCCTGTACCTGGTGGCGGTCATGGACTGGGCCACCCGCCGGGTGCTCTCCTGGAGGCTATCCAACACCCTGGACGCCCGCTTGCACAGAGGCGCTGACCGAGGCCCTAGAGCGCTACGGTCGCCCCGAGATGTTCAATACCGACCAGGGCAGCCAGTTCACCAGCCTGGAGTTCACTTCTGGTCTTGCCCGGGATTGGTGGACACCTGATAAGAGGCGATAATGGCCTTGGAGGTGACGACCATGAGTCGGACGAGACGGAGGTTTTCGAAGGAGTTCAAGCTCGAAACGGTGAAACTGGTCAAGGAGGGACCACGCT
>JAPOPM010000252.1 GCA_026712905.1 Deltaproteobacteria bacterium | reverse complement strand
GAAACTCCGGCGCCAGGTACCGAGGCCACAGATCCGGGGGCTCCATGATATGCATGTCGCTGTCGAATACCTTGAAACCGTTCCTGGCCATGAGCTTGCCCCTTTCCGCAAGGCAGTTTGCGGGCACCGCGATGAGCCTGTCCGCCTCCGTCGCGCATCCCCGTGGAAAAAGGAAAGCCGCCCGGAGGCGGGCGGCTTTCGAACCATCGGACTATTGAACCGGATCCGGAATGTCGAGCTGGTAGAGGTTCCTGACGTTGGTGTACACCAGCTTCTTCCGTATGTCCGTGGGCAGGTGCCCCAGGTCGCGGTCGATGTACTTCTTGGAGTCCGGCCACGTGGAGTTGGCGTGCGGGTAGTCATTGGACCACATGCAGTTGTCCTGACCCCACCACTCGAAGTTGTGTCCGGCGACCGTGTCGCGGAAGAACGTACCGAAGAACTGGTCGTTGAAGTACTCGCTGGGGTTCTTGTCGATGGAGATGGGGTTCTCGCCCTTGAACCGGTTCCAGTAGTAGTCCCACTGCTGCAGCATGAACGGCATCCAGCCGATCTCGTTCTCGACGCACACGAACCTGAGGTCGGGATGGCGATGCATGATGCCGTAGAAGATGAAGTCGAAGACCGCGTTGATGATCTCCTGGAGCTTGAGGTTGACGCTGCCACGGTAGGGCTCGACGCCGATACGCTGGTTACCGAAAACCGTCTTCTTGTGGTAGCCGTGGCCGGTGAGGATGTGCAGGTGCACCGGCATCTTGAGATCCGCGGAGGCGGCCCAGAACCTCTCGTAGTGGTCGGAGTGGAACGGCAGGTCCGCGTGCGGCGCCTGCCAGATGAGCGAGCCCTTGAGGCCCATCTTGGCGCAACGCTCCAGCTCCTTGACCGCCTCGTCGATGTCGTACATGGAGATGGCGCCGACCCCCACCAGGCGGTTGGGCGCCACCGAGCAATAGTCCATCACCCAGTCGTTGTAGGCGTGGAACGACACCTGTTGCAGCTTGGCGTCGTCCATGGCGAAGTGCGGCAGCAGGTAGGTCGGGAAGAGCACCTCCGCGCTCACGCCGTCGGTCTCCATCTCGGCGATGCGCTTGTCCGGATCCGATCCGCCCGGCTGGGTCTGGAAGCTCTCCCCCAACTTCAGCTGGGGAAAGCGCGGCACCTGATCCTTGAAACCCTTGGGAGCCCTTTCCACCAGGATTTCCGACGGCTCCATGACGTGGGAGTCCGACGAGACAATGACTTCACAGCCCGGCAGTGTTCCGTTATCGGCCATTTGATCTACCCCCTTGTGAACGTTTCATAGACTTTTACGCACTTAACCCTAGCGTCTAGCATTACCGGTCTTGAGCCGTCAAGAATGATGGCGTCCTTCGACTTCGCTTCGCTACGCTCAGGACGAACGGTGGTGGACTGTTTTCCGCTGGTCCCGAGTCCTTACCGTTCGTCCTGAGCCCTTCGACAAGCTCGGGACAGGCTTCGCGTAGCGAAGTCGAAGGACGCCGCTTTCACCCCCGCCCATGCGTGGGGCGCTTACCATTCCGCCTCTTTCATGGCCCAGCGGTCCAGGCTGCCGAGGTACTCGCGCATCAAAACGAGGCGCATGGCCACCGACCGGCGCACGGCGTCCTGGATCTCCGGGGTGATGGCGTAGCGCTGCAGGATCTCCTCGGGGCCGGTGCCGTGACCCTCCTCGTCGGCCAGGATGCGCTTGTACGGGGCCTTGATCCAGTCCGGGACCGAAGGCGCGGCCAGGCACTTCTCGATGAGGTAGTTGGCTATTCCCTCGCCGCCCATGGAGAAGCCGGCCAGCCGCTGGCAACTGTCCGGGAGTCCCTCCATGGCGTTGAACATGGACATCTGCGCCGGCAGCGGACGGTAGTCGAAGGGGTCCGCCCCCAACTCCCGGATGCGCGCCGAGAGCAGCCCGGCGTGCACCATCTCCTCGTGGGCGGACCGCGCCATCATGGTCTTGACCTCGATTTCCGGGGTGGTCTTGAGCCAACCGCCGAAGAGGTCGGCGGCGCGGAGCTCGTTCCACAGCCGGCTCTTCATCACCCGGACGCGCTCCTCGTCGGTGGTGAGGGGAACGTAGCTGTAGGCGGGCGGCCGGTCGTCCAACGTGGCGCAGAAGGTCTTGACCTTGTCCCGCAACTCCTGAACGAATTCGCTGCTGGTCATGAACTGCTCCCTTTATGAAGTGACCCCGCTCTCGCGCAGCTCCGCCAGCGCCGCATCGTCGTAGCCCAGACCGCGCAGGATCTCTTCGCTATTCTCGCCCAGCAGCGGCGCGGCCCGGTGAAACCGCGTGGGCGTGTCGGACAACTGCACGGCGTTGCCGATGAGGTTGCTCGACCCCATCTTGGGGTGGCGGATCTCCTGCGGCAGGCCCAGGTCCTTCACTTGCGGGTCGTCCAACACCTCGTCGATCTTGTAGATCGGCGCGTTGGGCACGCTGACCGCGTCCAGCGCCTGGAGCCAATGGTCCCGCGGCTTCTTCTCGAACTCCGCCTGCAGGATGGGAACGATGTCGTAGTGATTTTCCCAGCGGTCCTTTCGCGTGGCAAAGCGAGGCTCGTCCAGCAGGTCCCGGCGTCCCACCGCGGTCACCAGGCCCTCCCAGGCCTTCTGGTGTCCGGAGAGGTGGATCACCAGGGCCTTCTTGTCGCTGGGAACAAAGCAGTAGATGCGACCCCGGGGAAAATTCTCCCGGGTGATGGCCTCGCCGCCGTTCAGGTAGTCGGCCATGTGGGACTCGATGAACGCCAGGCTGATGCGCAGCAGCGACGCGTCCACGAACTGGCCGCGGCCGGTATGGTGGCGCGCCATCAACGCGGCCAGGATGCCGTAGGCGGCGAACACGCCGGTGGAATGGTCGGTGACCGAGACCCCCACCACCTTGGGCTTGTCGAAATCGGTCATGAGGCTCAGCATGCCGCTCAGGGCCTGGCCGATGGTGTCGAAGCCGGGCTTGTCGCGGTAGGGCCCCTCCTGTCCGTACCCGGTGATGGAGCAGTGGACCAGCCTCGGGTTGAGCCTGGACAGGCGCTCGTAGTCGAGCCCCAGCTTCACGCGCGTCTCCGGCCGGAAGTTCTCCAGCAGGACATCCGCCTTCTCCAGCAGCTTGAGCAGGATCTCCTTGCCCTGGGGTTTCCGCAGGTCCAGGGTCAGGCTCCGCTTGTTGCGGTTGAGCGCCCGGAAGCTGGGGCCGTAGCCCTCGTACAGCGGATTCCGTCCGCGGTGCGTGTCACCCCCGTCCGGCAACTCCACCTTGATCACGTCGCACCCGAGATCGCCCAAGAGACTCCCGGCGAACGGCCCGGCCACGTGGCCGCTGAGATCCAGCGCCATGGTCCCCTGCAATGCCGCACTCATGATTCAGGACACCTTCCTTTCCATGCTCCACCGAAACTATGCCACAATGGTCCCAGTATAATAGTAAGGAATGGCGAATAGGCAACAGGCGCGCACCATCGGCCTTGTTCCACCGCACCGTTTGTCTTTTTCCTGATACCTGCATCGTGGAGGTCGGATGAAGGAGCAGCTCGAGGTAGGACTCGAAGGAGAATGGATCATCGAAACGACCCAGGCCATGGCGGCGGCGCACATCGCCGACGAGGGCTTCGTGGTGTACTCGACGCCGGCCATGGTGGGGCACATGGAGCGCGCCTGCGTGGAGGCCGTCGCCCCGTTCCTCGACGACGACGAGGTGTCGCTGGGCGTCCGCGTTGAGATCTCCCACATCGCCGGGACCAGGATCGGCGAGACCGTCCGCACCGCGGCCAAGCTCGTGGAGGTCGAAGGACGGAGGCTCACCTTTACCGTGGAGGCGCACAACGAACGGGAGATGATCGGCGAAGGACGCCACCAGCGGGTAGTGGTGAAGCGGGATCGACTACCGCGGAGGGAATGATCCTAACCCGCTGCATCCGCGGCGCCGCGCTTGACAGCCCCGGCCGGGGCGTGCTGATATCGCCCGGCCTGCCGTGGCCGGTGCATGGGGCGCGGACACGCAAGTCGGGAGGGAGTCACACATGGCAAACTCGCTACGCGAACGGCTTGAAGCCGCGGTGCTGGAACGGCATTGCGCCAACCACCCGCTCACCGAAAAGTGGGCGGCGGGAGAGCTCAGCCGCAACGCCATGGCGGGTTGGGCCATCGAGCAGTACCACTGGATCAGCAACATCTACCGCGGCGAGCTGTACAAGGCGGCCAACACGCCGCTCGCGGTGCAACGGCTGCTGCTGGGCAACTACCTGGAGGAGAGCGACCCCGAACGGCCGCACCTGGACATCATCCTGCGGTTCGCCACCGCCAACGGCGGCGATGCCGAAGCGGCCAAGCGCGGCCGGGGCCTGCCCACCACCGAGGCCTGGGCAACCTGGTTCAACCGCGTGTGCCGGGACGAGTCCTTCATCGCCAGCGTGGCCGCCACCAATGTCGGCACCGAGTCCCAGTCCCCCATGCTCTACAGCAAGGTGCTGCCCGCCCTGCGCGAGATCTACCGCTTCGACGAAGCGGACATCGAGCACTTCTGGCTCCATGCCGAGGTGGACACGGAGCACGGCGGCCGGGGCTTCGAGATCCTCGAACGGTACTGCACCACGCCCGAGCTCCAGCAAATGGCCATCGACTACGCGCGGGAAAGCGCGAAGATGCGCTGGTTCTTCTTCGACGGCATCTACATCCACTACGAGATGGGCTACGAGCTACGCTGAACGCGCGTGCACATCGAGGGCACCCGATGAAGACCGAAACGCAGGATTTGACGGATCTGGACAACTTGCTGGCCGACCGCTGGCTCTCGGGGCTGTGGAAACTCGACCGGCACGAGCGCACACCCGACCCCAAGACGAAAGTGGTGCCCCATCTGTGGAAGTGGAACGACGTCTACGACAGTCTCCTCCGGACCCGTGACCGCATCGGCATCGAAAAGGGACGCACCGAGCGCCGCACAATCCGCCTGGTCAACCCCGGGATGCGGCACATCGAGATGACCAGCCACACCATGCTGCTGGCCTGCCAGTTGATCCAGCCCGGCGAGGTGGCCCCGGCCCATCGCCACACCATGGCCGCCATTCGCTTCATCGTGAAGGGCGAAGGCGCCTATACGGTGGTCAACGGCGAGAAACTTCCCATGGCCGCGGGCGACCTGATCCTCACGCCCCAGTGGACCTGGCACGACCACGGCCACGAGGGCAGCGAGCCCATGGTCTGGCTCGACGGTCTCGACGTGCCGCTGATCCAGTCGTTGCAGGTGATCTCGTACGAGCCTTATTCGGAGGAGAAACAGGCCACCCATGCGAGCGTACAGGAACCGTCCCATTTCGGCATGACCCGCCCGGTGCGCTCCGGCGAGCAGCCGGCGCCGATGCCGCTCCACTACCGCTGGCAAGACACCTACCGCGCGCTCCAGGCGCTGGCCGAGACGCCGGCCGATCCCTACGACGGCGTCGCCCTCGAATACGTCAACCCGCTCACCGGCGGCCGGACGCTGCCGACCCTGTCTTGCTGGGCGCAGATGCTGCGCCCAGGCGAGCGCACCCGCGCGCACCGCCACAACAGCACCAGCATCTACCACGCGTTCCGGGGCAGCGGCGCCACCGTGATCAACGGCGAGACGCTGGAGTGGAACCAGGGGGACACCTTCATCGTGCCGTTGTGGAGCTGGCACGAGCACGCCAACCGCTCGGCCGGCGAGGAGGCGCTGCTCTTTTCCATGCACGACATCCCGGTGCTGGAAGCCTTCGGGCTTCACCGCCAGGAGGGCATGGACCAGACCGGCGTGGCCATGTGACGGCTTCGCCAGTTTGACAGTGCGTGACCAACCATAATATCCAAGGCAGGCCAGCAAAGGAGGAATACAAAAATGGTTAGAGGTGGATATCGCGCGACCGTTCTCGCATCCGTGTTTGCAGGAGTCGTGCTGTGCGCCGGCGCCGCGATGGCGGCGGACGATTACTACGCGGGCAAGACCGTCACGGTCCTGGTCTCTTCCAGTCCCGGCGGCGGCACCGACGCCACGGCGCGGCTCGTTTC
>JAPOPM010000251.1 GCA_026712905.1 Deltaproteobacteria bacterium | reverse complement strand
GTAGAGTCGACGACTGGCGCGGTGGCGGTAGGCAAAGGGGGTAGCTGTTGCCGGGGGCTTTCGCCGATGCCGGTGCCTCACTCCTCTCCGTGGCCCCGTTTCCAGTCGCCGCTCATCGAACCGGACAGGCAGATTTCCTGCATCCGGCTCTCGGACGAGATCATGCCTTCGCCCACGGAAAACCTGCCGTACGCGGTGCAAGGTGCGTGAGCCCGTAATCGGACCAGAGCCGCTCGGACGGGAAGCGCACGTGTTTCCCGACCCGCACCTTGTGCTTACGGCAGAGCCACTGGCGCAGCCGCCGGGTCGCGTGTTGATCAATCGCCTTGTAGGCCGGACGGACCTGTCCCAGGATGAAATAGTTCGCCCAACCGGTCAGCAACCGGTTGAGGCGTCCCACTACGATTCCCGACGGCAGGAGCACGTGGCGCGGCGCGGTCAACTCGCTCACACGACGGCAGATGCTCTGGACGCTTTCCCGGCTCGGATGTGTACCTATGTAGGCGGCACCCGTACCCGGCCGGTAGTTGCAACCAATCCGGTAGCCGAGGAACGTCATCGATTCCTCCGGCACCCGGCAGCAGCGGGTCTTCTCAACGTTCATCGCCAACTTCAGACGTTTCATCAGGGCTTCGACCGCCGCTAGCATCACCGCTGCCGGCGCGCGACCGAGAACCGCGAAGTCATCCGCATAGTTGACGATTTCCGCCTTGAAGCGCCGGGCGTAGCCCAGCACCTTCCAGCCCAGAATGAAGCGCCGCATGTAGATGTTGCTGAACAGTGGCGAGATCGGAGACCCTTGCGGGGTCCCCTTCCGCTCGTGACGCGCCCGGTTCGTGCGGCGGCGACCGCCGCGCCCGTCGTCCTCTTCCACCGCCATCTCCAGCCACGCCTTGACCCAGCCCAACAGCCGCCCGTCGCTCACGCGACGCGCGATGGACTTCATCAGGTCCGCGTGCGGAATCTGGCCGAAGTAGTCCGACAGGTCGGCGTCCACCACCTCCCGGTGGCCCGTCCTCAGCAGCCGATGCACGCGCCTGACTGCGTCATGCGCGTCTCGGCCCGGCCGGTACGCATACTGCTCCGGTTGCAGGTCGGCTTCGAAGATCGGCGATAACACCAGCATCGCCGCCGTCTGCACCACCCGATCCCGGAGACACGGAATGCCCAACGGCCGGAACTTCCCTCGTTGCTTCTTCGGGATGAGAACCTGCCGAACCGCTCGCGGCCGATAGGTCCCCTCCTTCAGGTCCCGCGCCAGTACTCCCAGCCACCGGTCTACCCCGAGCGCCTCAATGTTCGCGACCGTCTCGCCGTCCACCCCGGCCGCGCCGCCGTTGCGCCGCACAGTCTGCCAGGCGACTGCGAGCACGTCGTCGCGCCACACCTTGTCGCTCAAAGAGTAAAACCGCAAGCCCGGAGCTTCCTTCGCTTTCGCATGTAGCGCCGTCTGGAGTCGCTGAACTCCATCTGAGACTGTTAGGCTTTCGCCAGTCCTCATGTCCCTTCCTCCGTCATGCGCTGCTCTCGAACTGAGGTCCCTTCCCTCCACCGGCATTACCCGGCTTCCTTGGTACCTACGGACCTCTCCGCCACCCTGCCGGCCCAACCTGACCCTCGCGGGCTGTCGGTTGGCGCGTGCCACGCCACCGGCAGGGCTTCCCGTGTTGCGTCCAATCCCCTCTTCCATACATGCCACCGCCAATACCCCGGCGGAACCGGTCGGTGCTCGCGTCGCTCGCTTCCCGACCGCTGGCAGCCTTCCCCGTTTCAACGGCGGGTCGGCTTCCGCATTGTGCTTTTCGAGGCCTGCTCGGCGTTTACTCGCGTTGTGGCCTGTGTGGTCGCTGAGCCGCCCGAGGCGGCCCTTTGTCATCGGAGTGCTTCAGACGATGTTGTTACCTCCACCATCCGCTCCGATTGCTACCGGCTGGAGCGACAGTTGCCGGGCGGGATTCGCACCCGCTGAGGATTGGCGCCTTCTCACGGCGCACGTTGAAATACAACATAAGGCCGGCCCGAACCTTGTAGTCAGCCCGGAGCGATCTTGCGGGTCTCGATGAAGTGGTAGAGGGCGGAGCGGGAGAGGTCCAGGATCTTGGCGATCGAGGCCTTTGGGACATTCTTGGCCACTAGCGCCCGCATGCCTTGCTCT
>JAPOPM010000250.1 GCA_026712905.1 Deltaproteobacteria bacterium | reverse complement strand
ATGATCGCGGTACGCACGAGCGCTTCGCCGCTCCGCAGGTTCACGTCCAGGAAGATGTCCGCCGCCCCTCCCCCGTCGCCGGGAACGGGCGCCTCGCCTCCCTTCACTCCGGTCCACAGCGCAAGGGCCGCGGCGATGATGCAGCCGGCAACGCCGATGAGCGTGGGGAAAAGCGCGGTTTTCCACGGCCATACTCTGGCCGTGAATACGGCCGCGGCGAAGATCACCGCCAACAGGAGGATGAAGAGGCTTTCGACATAGTGTTCACGAATCCGTGGCGTGGTCATCGTGCACCTCGACGGTCTTGCCGCGCGTAAGCGGATTTCACGACGCCCCCTGTTCGCGCGACTGGCTCCTGGTTGCGTAGAACACGGTCGCCAGGGTCATGAATATCAGGACGATGACGATGGGCCGCTGCCACACCCATGTCCAGCCGTAACGGCTCACGGCGATGTCCAGATAGCGTTCCATGATGGGACCCAGGACGATCCCGAGGGCGATGGGCGGTCGCGGCCAGCCCCAACGCTTCATGAGGTAGCCCAACGCTCCCGCGGACACCAGCACGACCCAGTCACCCAGATCCTGCGTCGCCATCCACGAGCCCATGAACACCAGCACCAGGATGATGGGGATGATCAGGCTGCCGCGAATCGTGGTGACCTTGGCCAACTGGGTGGTGCATCCCATCAACACGACCGCGGTGATGATGTTGGCGATGACCAAGGCCCAGATCACCGAGAAAGTGACGTCGAGACGCGTGCTCAGGAGCTCGGGACCCGGGTAGATTCCGTGGATCAGAAAGGCGCCCAGCAGGATCGCCATGGTGGCGCTTCCGGGTATGCCGAAGGCGATGGTCGGGATCAGCGAACCGCCCTTCATGGCGTTGTTGGCACTCTCCGGCGCGATCACGCCGCGTATCTCGCCCTTGCCGAACTGCGCCTCGGGATCCTTGTTGGACTGCACCGCGTGGCCGTAGGCCACCCAGTCGACGATGCTCGCGCCGAGGCCGGGAATGAAGCCCACGTAGGCGCCGATCACCGCGCACCGGAGCGCCAGCCACCAGTTCCGCGCGGCGTCGCATACGCCGTCCCACATGCCCTTGCCCATCTCCGGCACCTCGGCGAGGCTGCCTCGGCGCACCGCCAGCTCCACGACCTCGGGCAACGAGAAAAGGCCCAGCACGCACGGAACGATGGGAAGCCCTTCCAGAAGATAGGGGGTGTTGAACCAGTAGCGCGGGATGCCGTCCTGCGGCGAATAGCCCATCATGGAAAGCTGGAGGGCGAACAGCCCCACCAGGATGCCCTTGGCCGGGGCGCTGCCGCTCAGGGCGCCCACCATGGCCATGCCCAGGACGCCCAGGAGAAAGAACTCGGGGGCGCCGAAGGACAGCACCAGCGGGCTCAGGATCGGGATGGAGATGACCAGCAGGATGGCGCCCACGACCCCGCCGAACGCCGACACCGTGTAGGCGGCGCCGAAGGCCCGGGCCGCCTCCCCTTTCTTGGCCAGGGGATAGCCGTCCATGATGGTGGCTTGGGAGCCGGCCGTGCCCGGCACGCCCAGGAGCACCGATGAGATGGTGTCCGAGGTGGAGGTGATGGCGTACATGCCCATGAGCAGCGCCATGGCCTCGTAGGGCGCGAGGTCGAAGGTGAAGGGCAACAGGATGGCCATGCCCGAGAGCCCGGACAGCCCCGGCACCATGCCGAAGAAGACGCCCAGGCCGATGCCCAGCAGAAGATAGCCGAAGGCCGGCCAAGACAAGATTCCCAGGAGTGCCTGGTGAGCTGCCTCTAGCATTGCGTGTCAGCCTAGGTGATGGCGCGGCTTCGGTTGTGGTTCCCGTTGCCGGACGGATGCGGTCCGGCAACGGGAAGCGCTGGATAGTCTACTTCGAGCCCGCCTGCTTGCGGCCCTGCTCGACATACTTGAGCCGGAACTGCTTCATCTCGTCACCCGCGTTCGTCCACGGCTTCATGGCGTTCTCGATGCCCTTGGGGGTGGTCAGCATCTGCGGCTCGATGCCCACGGTCTTCTTGTACTCCGCGAGAAACTCGGGATCCTTGCTCATGCTCGCGAAGGCTGCCCGCATCGTGTCCACGGCGGCCTGGGGGACGCCCGGCGGGGCCAGGATCTGACGGTAGCTGCTCAGGATCTGGAAGAGCTGCCACAACGGTCCCTCGGGGGCCTTGCCCGAGAGCTGCTTGACGAAATCCCGCGCCGGCACACCCGGAGCGATGGCGGGAATGGCCGTGTCGCTGCCATACCACAGGGGAGAGGCCTCGCCCTTGTCTACGGCGATGGGCTTGACCCGCGTCAGGTAGAACGGGGTGCTGCCGTCAACGTAGTTGATCTCGTCGCGCAGGAACGCGGCCAGGAGACCGGCCGACCCCTGGTACCCGGTGACGTACTTGTACTTCACGCCGGCCAGGTCGAACAGAGCGCGGAACTTGAGGTCCTTGCTGCTGTCGGCACGAAACCCGCCTACCGTGAGGTTCTTGGCCTTCTTGAGGTCCCCGAGCTGCTTGTACGGGGGATCGAGCTTCGTCGACACCACGCCCACGCTCACCACCGGAGTGAACATGACCGGGATGATCTCCGCCATGTTGGCCCGCAGACCGACGGACTTGGGATCGCCGACGAACCACTCCTGGTAACGGCCGCTGGCGGTCTGACAGCCCATGACCGTGCCGTTCCGGCGCGCGCGCTCGTAGATCCAGTTCATCGCCAGCGTGCCGCCGCCGCCCGGCTTGCTCGTGACCACGATGGTGGGATTGCCCTTCAGGTGCTTCTTCAGATGCCGGGCGTAGATACGGCACTCGATGTCGGT
>JAPOPM010000249.1 GCA_026712905.1 Deltaproteobacteria bacterium | reverse complement strand
TATTGTGAGCTCGCAGCCAGCTTCGCAACGTCTCCTCCTGAGCTGCGGTAATCGGCAATCGTGAGGCAGTTTTCCACATGACCCCGATCTTATACGATGTCCGTATTGTTGTAAAGCTATTTGTGAGACACTACACTAGTCGTACCGGCAGTTACCGGTTACCCAGTTCCAACGTACGCTGCAAGCCAAGTTCCGTTGGGCCTATCCTTTGATCCAGCGAACCGCCGAATCAGCGGCCGTCCCGAGTTCCTCGACTCGGAGAACGGCGTCATCACCGTCACTGCCACGAGCAGCCAGGGCTCAGCTTCGTATACTTACGAGTGGAGGTTGCGGACGCCTACGGCGTTGAGAGAACCTAGCTTTCCATCGCCGAGGATCACGCGCAGTTGGTGGCGTTCAATCAAAATCGTTCCCTATGCGGTGCCGCGCGCCGGGGGAGTTCCGGACCCGACCTACACCGCAACCGGTTTGCCCGCCGGCTTGAGTTTTGACTCGCTAACGAGACAGATTACCGGCACGCCCACGACAAACGGGACCGGGACCAGTACCATTGCCGCTAGAAATAGCGAAGGTTCCTCCGAATTCACCATTGATTGGACGGTTGCGTCGGCGCGGTTGACGGCCGTTGCAGGCGCTGATCAGCGGGTAAAAGCGGCAGATGTAGTGGTACTGGACGGTACCTGTTCGTCCCCCGGTGACCACGCGATCCGGAGTTTTGCCTGGGCCGTGGTAACCGGATCGGCTACACTCGTGAGACCGAACGAGGCCACGGCGTATTTTCTGGCGGCGCATTCGTTCACCGGCTCAACGGTGCGAGTGCGCCTGACCGTCACCGACGACGCCGGAAATGCCGACTCCGCTGAGGCGGAAATCACCATACTGGCGCGAAGTCCGAGGCAACCGCAAACGGGAAAGGGACCATCGACAGTTATCCCGAAAAGATCGCGAAGCTATGCCTACTGCGTAAACGAACGCAGCTATGGACCGCCTTGGGACAACCGTCCGGGTAGAGTCTTTACGTGGTCCAACGCAACGGAAGCGCTTGCCGACGACGACAGACAAGAAGACATCGACAAAGCATTGAGCGATGTCCACTTGCTGTTTTGTGAATCGGCCCTTCTGAAATGGACGGATATAGGCAATTTTCGGTTCCTGAAACGGGCTGACGCGGAAGATGTCAATTTACGATTCGGGTACCAGACGAATTTTCTGCTAGAGGACACCGTGGGGCGGGCAAACGGTTCCTTGAAGCCCTTGACAGACGGTGTATTCATTGGTTTCAGGGAAAGCCGCTTCGATGATTTGCGCCTTACGCTACCCGAACACGAGATCGGACATTTCCTGGGACTTTTGCACCCCCCGGATGCGCAACAAATCATGTTCGGTGTCGTCAGTACTGATACGGACAAACAACCCGCAAATGGCGACACAATAGGAACTTGGCACCTCTACGGGCCGGCAGACAATGCGCCCAACGTGGGTCCGGATGTAGTTCAGTCATTCAGTGTAACAGCTGGGGTAAGACGAAACGATTTGAGTTGGAGCGCTCCGTTGATCACCGGTGGTAGTGCCATCACCGGTTACAGAGTCTTCCGGGGCAACGCGGATAACTGGGGGGTCGTCACCGGCACCACCACCGGCACCACCTATGCACACACGGGCTTGGGAGATGGCGAAACCTTGTGGTATTGGGTCGTCGCCCAGAACGCGCAAGGTGATGGCATCGCAACAAAAGAGGTGAAAGTGATCACCCTGGCGGCGCCAATGTTCCCCGCCGTCGGCGGAACAGCTCAGTCGTGGGCGGAGGGTGTAAGCATCGCCACCCTCGAAGCCCCGAAGGCCACCGGAGGTCCGGAGCCGACGTATAGTGCGACCGGGCTTCCAGTGGGCATTGCGTTTGAGGCAACGACGCGGCAAATCTCCGGGCGGCCCAAGATGCCGGGGTCCGGAATCATCATCATCACGGCCACCAACAGCCAGGGGTCCGACGACTATAGGTACGCGTGGACCCTAACTCCAGCGACTGCAACTCCGGGCCGGCCAATAAAATTGAGAATGGTCAAACGGGCAGGGAATGCGATTTCGGTCGCAGTGGACCACGGAAAGGGGGTCCGGCGACGCGTTTTCGCTGGCGGTATTCCACTGATGACGACATGACGGACACCGATCCGGCGGTAACCTCAACGGGGCCGAAGGTGACTATTACGGGATTGGTAGCGGGCACGAACTATTGGATTGACGTGCGGGCGGAGAACAGCGTTGGACAGAGCACCTACACGGCGGCGCTGGCAACGTCAACGAGGGCGCGGCTCACGGCGCCACGGAATCTGCGGACGTTGGTCGGCGTGACTGAAGCATCCATAGGCCTTTGGTGGGATCCCGTCATCGATGCAGACCGATACCAGTATCGGTACCGCGAAACAGGAGAAGTCGAATGGGGTGTGTGGGCTGACCAGTTCGGAACCTACAACTACGAGCGGCTTTCCGGGTTGGTGTGGGGGACGCAATACGATATTCAGGTTCGGGCTGTTCAGGACAATTTAGTCGGGCCTCCTTCGAACGTTCATACGGAAACCACAGCCACGCCGTCCATACCAATGTTTGCGGAAGTTGGCGGACCAAGTCAGTCATGGTTTCGTAATCGGAGAATTCGCGCTTTGCAGGTACCGGCGGCGGAGGGGATCCCTCTCCCAACGTACGCGGTGGTGGGTACGTTGCCGGTCGGTTTGAGTTTTGAGAGGACCACAGGAAGGAGGCGTTCACGGAGCCCGGCGTCAGAGAGGCGCTCCGGAACACGTTCCACCTGACGCTCGTGCGCCAAGCCATCGCCTTTCCGATCGGAGTCTTCCTCGCCTGGATCCTGGCGCGCACCGACATTCCCATGGCCCGCGGCTTCGAGTTCCTCTTCTGGATTTCCTTCATGTTGCCAGGCGTGGCCGCGACCCACGGATGGATGCTGCTGCTGGATCCCGACTTCGGGTTGGTGAACACCTGGTCGGACTACTGCCTTGGCGTGAAGCCCTTCGATATCTATTCCTTCTGGGGAATCGTCTGGGTCCATACCATCGGCGGACTGGACACCAAGGTCATGCTCCTTACGCCGGCGTTCCGCAGGATGGACGCTGCAATGGAGGAAGCAAGCATGTTGTGCGGCGCCGGCACGGTGAAGACCATGTTCAGAGTGACGCTGCCGGTGATGCCGCCGATCCTGGTTGTGGTCCTGCTCCTCGGTTTGGTGCGGCTGTTCGAGTCATTTGAAACGGAACTACTGCTCGGCACGCCGTGGGGCTTCTTCGTCTACTCCACCATGATCGTGGATCTGGCCAGGCAGGAGCCGCCGCTGACCAATCAGGCCGCGGCCCTGGGAAGCATCATTCTGGTCTTCCTGGCCGTATTCATCCCGTTGCAGCGAAGGCTCATCGCCTCACGCCTGTACACCACCGTCACCGGCCGCTTCCGACACAAGTTGATCGAACTGGGCCCGTCAAGGCTCCTGGCGGCCGCGAGCATGGGGTTCATCTGCCTGCTGGCGGTGGGCGTCCCGATTCTGAGCGCCCTGGGCGGGAGCCTGATGGTTCGCTTCGGCTTCTTTGATTTGCCTCACACCTGGACCCTGGAGTACTGGCGCATGGCCCTGAGCGATCCGCGGCTCTTGTTGGCGTTGAAGAACACCCTGATCATCGCCATGTGTTCAGCCGGCGTGGGGTCGATCTTCTTCTCTCTAATCGCATACATCGTAGTCCGCACGCGCCTTCCGGGACGAAGCGTTCTGGATACGATTTGCTGGCTTCCTTCCGCCGTGCCGGGCGTACTCGCGGGCCTCGGGTTGCTTTGGATGTTCCTGGGCACACCGTTCCTTCGTCCGTTCTATGGAAGCCTGTTTCTTCTCATCATCGCCTCCGTCATCGGGGGGATCACCCTTTCCACCCAGATTCTGAAGGCGAACTTCGTACAACTCGGCAAGGAGATGGAAGAGGCGTCCCTGACCTCTGGTGCCGGGTTCTGGAACACATACTTCCGCATCGTGCTTCCGCTAATGGCGCAGACCATGGTGCTCATCGGAGTTCTCAACTTCTTGTTCGCCGCCCGGACCGCATCGAGCGTGATCCTGCTGGCCACCTCCGAAACCCGGACCCTTGCGCTCCTGGTGCTGGACCAAATCTCCGGCGGATATCGGGAAGCGGCCAGCATCACCATGTTGTTGATTGTGCTGCTCACGACAGGGTTGGCGCTCTTTGCACGTTCCCTTGGCCTCAAAGCGGGCATCCAAGGCGAGTGACTGTGAAGCCCCCCGTCCTTCTCCCCCACCCATGAGTAGTTCAGCTTGGCGTCAAGGCCGAGATCCTGGGTAGGCGCCCTCGGGTGGGGTTGGGACATCAGGGCGGGATCGGATCGGCACAAGAAGGGGAGCGTGGAGTTGGTACTCCTCTGTCCACCACCTCCGCAGGTTACAAGAAACAGAACTCGACTTGATCAATTTCCACTCGTAAGGCATATATTCCGATTCGGAAATGTTGCCGCTTTAAGGAAACACCGTCGGTTTCATGATGACACAAACTCGCCGCGCCCGCGCGTGTCGGTGAGAAGAAGGGGATATGTGGTCCCCCTGGATTTGCAGATCCTGAAGATGTCATTGTCCCTGGACGGACCTCTCGAGTTCGACGATCTGGAGTCCTGGGCGAGACGACCGGGCGACGTGCGCAGCAACGACCTCTGGGGAGACGGTAACGAAGAGAACGGTGGCAGCGACCGGTTGGAGGCTTCGCCAATGCGAATAATCGACGGTGTACGTAGGTGTGTTGCCCGGTGCAGTACACTGGGCAACAGGGTGCTTTACCTGAGAATATCCGTTTGTTTGCTAGCGGTGCTTTGGCTCGCGGGTTGCGGGACAGGTTCCAGAGAGCCGGGGCCTTTTCCTCTGTGGGAACCCGGAGAGCTGGAGTCGATGAGTTTGCTTCATGAGCATAGCGGTATAAGGGTGTACTTTGGGACTAGGGGAGAAACCGAGGACTTGGGGCCGTGGTCAGAGCATTCGAAGCACTTTGTGGGCAGGTTTCCTACGGAGGTCGAAGCGGGATACAATCAGTATTCCGTCACTTTCGGCGTTGCGGCTTGGAACGGGTCGGTGGAACCGTGGGTGACTGGTCCTGAGCAGTCTTCCGCGCCTCTGGACTTCTCCGGTGGTTCTGATGCCTTCATTTGGTATGGCCGACTCGTTGGATTTTCGCCTGACAATCAATCAGTGGCGGGCGATGTGAGCCTCATTGTGTATGCCCCGCATGTGGACGGAAGGCGTTCAGCGCTTAGATTCAGCAGGCTAGAGTCCTGGTTCGGACCTCCGAGCGAATTGGGTTCCGGAGAGCCGTGGAGAGAAGGCGGCCTCGACTACGGCATCACCGTGTCCGGGAACGCTTTCGTGCAGATTGACGGCGATGACGGTGTGGTCGAGGGTGGCTTCCTGGGTCCGGACCACCTAGGCATGGGCGGTGTATTGAAACGGGATGATCTCACGGCGGCCTTCGGCGGGAGACTGAGCGCCGCGCTTCTGATTGACTAGCTTCCGGGTAGGCGCCGGTTTTCGGCTCTGACGATTCTCGTCCGCTCTTGCAAAACTCACCGCTTTAGGTCTAGGGAGAGTGTGCTGGCGCCGCTGACCTTTCGTACGTCGGTACGAACGTCCTCCAAAGAGTCTCGCCCGATGGTGGCACGCCAAACCCAGCGACCCAGCGCCGGGGAAGTGCATCGTACATGACCCCTCCTGCACACCCTGGCCGCAACCCTTTGGACGGTAAGCTGTTCCCCAATACGGTCCTTGGGGAACCCGCCAGGAGGAGTCCCTTGGCACGGTGCCACACCCTCTCGATCGAGAGGTCGGAGGAGTCGGTTCACCGACCGACTTCCCCGTAGGAACCTGTCTGCTCCGTTCGCCTGGCCAGAACGATGCCGGTCTTCCACCTCGATAATCGCCTTGGGCTTGCCGCACCCTGAGAATACACTTGCGTCCAGCGCCACTACCATGAATACGGATCGAAGTACAGTTGAACCGTAAGAGGGATGAGCCATGACATCAGCGAACGAGACGAGCGAGGGCGACGTTGCAGAGGCGGCTGAGAAGTCGCGAATCAGAGAACATCGCCAATAGCACTTTGTTGGCACTTGGAAGAATAGCGGTCTCGGTCACGAGCATACCACCGGCTATCGCAGCTATGGCGGTCGCGTTGCAGTCGTTGAACGCGAGTGGCGTAGCGGGGCCGGAAGGTCCGGCCGGACCGCCGGGGGTAGACCCCAGGGTGAGCGTGGTCCTGCGGGTTCCCGAGGTGCACAGGGGCCTCAGGGTGAGCCGTGACGCTGTCCCACAGTACTCGTTGGGACGGCATCGGGCAGCTTGCTCGCTACTTGGCCGATGATGCCGGTATCGACGGTCGAGTCCGGCGATTCGGCGCGGAGCCTCCATCGTTCGGGTAGTTGAAGGGGCCAGTCGGGAAATGGTCGAGGAAGCGATTCATGCGGTTCAACTGATCAACGCTTCGTTACCGGATGCCTGGAAATTGCGATTCGCGAAGGAGTTGGCGACGGGGAGCACGGGACGGCCGGCGGACGGCGAAATCCTGATCGATTTCCGGCCGCGCGAAGACTGGCCCGATACAGCTCTCCACGGGCGCTACGAAGGCGGCTTTGCGCAGCGTTGGTTCGATCCTCGGCATCCGCTCGTGTCGGGTCGTGTCTGGATCGACACGACACCGGGAGCACAGGGCGGCTTTCAGCCCCGGTCGGTCAGTATCGTGCACCAACTCCTTCACACTCTCTCCTTCACACTCTCGGGCGTAACCACCCGGACGGAGCTCGGTATCCCGATACGGTGACGAACAACCCGCCTGAGGGCGTTCCCGGACACGTGCTCCATCCACTCGACCGCGACCGCGCTGCTCGCCGTGTACGGATGGCTCGCGCCGGGCACGCCGACAGAACGGATATACGAGAACTTGGGATCGTGGTCGGAGCTATCGGAAAATCTTGACGGTCGGCTTTCCCGCACACAGGGCCGTGTCCGCCAGAAGCCGAGTGTATTCCGCGGTATCCTGTCTATTTCGGCGTTGTGGCACGGAATGGGTTGGTGCAACCGTGGGCAATGGGCATCGTACCCTTCCTCGATTTCCAGGACGAATGGCCCTACGGTACACGAGGCATATTGTCGTGGTCGGGCTTTCTTTTGGGACTCACCCCCGGCGATCGAGCGGTAGTGGGGCGGGCGTCCTTGTTGGTGGATGCCCGCTCGTTCGATGGAGAGCTTGAGTTCAGCGAACTCGAGTCCTGGGCAGGGAGCCTTGGCGAGTTGGGCACCGGCGAGCTCTGGGGAGACGGCGACCTCGAATACGCCATCACCGTGCGCGGGAACACATTCGTGCAGACCGGCGGCGACGACGGCGTGGTGACGGGAGTGTTCCTCGGCGCTCACCATGACGGGATGGGCGGTACGCTCAAACGAAACGACCTCACGGCCGCCTTCGGGGGGAGTTGGCCGTAGAGCCGTTTCCCATTCCAGGTCGGCAATAGGCTCGCCCACCCTGGGTCCGTACCATACGGGGATGGGCGCGTAGAAACGGGATGATCTCGCGGCCGCGTTCGCGGGGATGGCCATATCCTCTCTTGGATGACAGCCCGCCTTGCCCTCGCTCTGTCCATGGTGGTGTTCCCAAGTCGATACGCCGTTTCCCGTGGCTCATTCTTGACACCCATCGCACACCCCCACCGGTCCTTGAAATCCCCACGCCTATGTCATAGATCGTAGGTTTTTCGAGAGACCGCCCCATGGGAACCTATCTGCTTCGCCGCTTGGTCGGGACCATCCCGGTCATGGTGCTCATCAGCCTGCTGGTCTTCCTGCTGATCCAGGCCGCTCCCGGCGATCCGACGCTCATGCTCCTGGGCGAGGACACCACCCAGGAGGACATCGACCAGGCCCGGGAAAGGTGGGGGCTCGACCAGCCCGTCTACGTCCAGTACTTCAAGTTCTTCATGTCGGCGGCCCAGGGGGACTTCGGCCGCTCCTTCAAGTACGATGAGCCCGTGCTGGACGTGATCCTCAGCCGCGTCCCGGCCACGCTCGAGCTGGCCACCGCCTCGGTTATCATCGCCATCATCTTCGCCATCCCGTTAGGGGTGTGGGCCGCGGCCAAGCCCAACTCGTGGATAGACAATACCGGCACGACTTTCGGCCTGTTCGGCATCAGCATGCCCAGCTTCTGGTTCGGGATCATGCTGATCCTGCTGTTCGCCGGGATACTGAATATTCTCCCGTCCGCGGGGCGGGACACCTACGGCATCGCCGGTGCCCGGATCACCGGCTTCTACATCGTCGACAGCGCCATCCAGGGTAACTGGGCCGGCGTGCGTGACGGTCTGGAGCACGTCTTCCTTCCGGCCGTGGCCCTGGGCTCCAACATGCTCGGGATCCTCATGCGCGTGACGCGGTCGTCGGTGCTGGAGGTCATGCACGAGGAGTACGTGACCACGGCCCGCGCCAAGGGGCTGATGGAGCGCAAGGTGCTGTGGCGCCACGTCGTGCGCAACGCCCTGATCCCGGTGATTACCGTGGTGGGGCTGGAACTCGGCACGCTCCTGAGCGGTTCGATTATCGTGGAGACGGTTTTCTCGTGGCCCGGCAGCGGCAGCCTGCTGGTCATCGCGCTGAACGCGCGCGACCATCCGCTGGTGACCGGGCTGGTGCTCGTGTACACGTTGGCGTTTGTCGCCATCAACTTTCTGATCGACGTGCTCTATGCAGTCATCGACCCAAGAATACGGTATTGACACCGGCACGCCGGACCCCGGCCGCGCGAAGCCCCGCAGCCAGTGGTGGCGTCCGTGGATGCGCACCAAGGTCTACCTGGGCGGTTCGGTCGTGCTGATCTTCATCATCGCCGGCGCCCTCGGGCCCTTCGTGGCGCCGTTCGACCCCAACCAGCAGAGTCTGGAGACCATGCTGCATGGGCCCCAGTGGTTCTGGGGCCCTCACTTTCTCGGTACCGACAACCTCGGCCGCGACATCCTGAGCCGCATCGTCTTCGGCGCCCGGGTCTCCTTGCTGATCGCCTTCGCGGTGGTGTTCATCTCCGGCTTCGTGGGCGTGATTCTGGGAGCCACGTCGGGGTACTTCGGCGGTAATGTCGACTTCACCATCCAGAAGTTCGTGGAGGTGGTATGGGCCTTCCCGCCGCTGCTGCTGGCCCTGACCATCATGGCGTTCCTCGGGCAGGGCCTGTTCAACCTGATCCTGGCCCTGGTGGCGCAACGCTGGATCCAGTACTGCCGCGTGACGCGGGGGCAGAGCCTGTCCCTCAAGGCGCGCGAATTCGTCATCTCGGCCAAGTCGCTGGGCGCGAGTGACGCCCAGATCATCGCGCGCCACATCATCCCCAACCTGATCCAGGTGTCGCTGGTCATCGGCACCTTCGCCATGGCCTCGTCCATCATCTCCGAGGCCAGCCTGAGCTTTCTGGGTCTGGGCGTGCCTCCCGAGATCCCCACCTGGGGCACCATGCTCGCCGACGGCCGCATCTACATCAGCACGGCGTGGTGGCTGGCGCTCTTTCCGGGGCTGTCCATCTTCATCACCGTGCTGGGCATCAACCTCCTGGGCGACGCCCTCCGCGACGTGCTGGACCCGCGCCTCAAGCGGGCGGGAACGGGTATCTAGACTCCTCCATGTCACGACTCGGAATGGTCCTCTATCACGGCATCGACACCGGCGATGAGTTGAGGAACTATGCCCACGTCGCGGAAGAGGCCGGGTTCGACTCCCTGTGGGTGACGGAGCGTTACTTCCACGAGGAAACCTTCTCGCTGTTGGGGTTCCTGGCGGCCGCCACGACGCGCATCCGGCTCGGTCTTGGCGTCACCAATCCCTACACGCGCAACCCCGCCCTGCTGGGCATGTCCGCGGCGACCCTGGACCGCATCTCCGGCGGGCGCTTCCTCCTGGGGCTGGGACGGAGCGACAAGTGGATGATCGAGGGGCGCATGGGGATGCCCTACGAGCGGCCCCTCGACCACATGAAGCAGACGGTGGCACAGCTCCGGCAGCTCCTGGCGGGCGAGCGCGTGAGCGGCGCGGGCGGCTACTGGGACCTCAATGCCGTTCGGCTGGCGGTGAAACCGGCGCAGGAAAGCCTGCCCATCTACCTGGCCGCCATCGGCCCCAAGGCGCTGCGGCTCGCCGGCGCGGTGGCCGACGGGGGCTTGCTCAACGCCTACGTTCCCACCGCCTACGTGCGCTACGCGGTGCGGGAAATCTCCGACGCGGCCCGGCAGGCGGGACGCGACCCGGCGGCCATCGACATCGCGTGCATGTTGATCGTGCGGATGACCGATGACCCGGGGCGCATGCTGCCGGCCCTCAAGGAGCGCATGGTGCGGCTCCTGGCCGAGCCGTTCGTGGGGGAAGTCCTGCTGGAGCGCGGCGGCTTCGATCCCGGCATCCTGCCCGAACTTCGCGCCACCGCGGAGAACCGCGGCGAGAAGGCCGCCGTGGGGCTCATCACCGAGGAGATGGTGGAGGGCTTCTACCTGCTGGGCGACGGCGCGACGTGCCGCCGGCGCATCGCCGAATACCGCGAGGCCGGAGTGGGACACGCGCTGCTGCTGCCGCGGTTGGAGGACTACGAGAGCACAGTGGAGGCTCTGGGGCCACGCGCCTAGCTGGCGTCCTTCGACTTCGCTCCGCTACGCTCAGGACGAGTGGTTTCGGGACCTGTTTCCGTTCGTCCTGAGCGGAGCGAAGTCGAAGGACGCCATTTCGAAGGACGCCGTTCGCGGGCGGGGTTTGCCCGTCCGTAGCCCGACCACGCGAGAAGGAACAACGCGGCCATAGATGATCACAACACCCGACATGTCGAAACCGCGGCCCCGCAAACCGCTCAACGTCCGCTTCTTCTACGGTTGGGTGGTGGTGGCGACGACCTTCACGGCGTCGCTTCTGGCCGCGGGTATCCGCGCCGCGCCGCAGACCTTCGTGCGGCCGCTGGAGGCGGACTTCGGCTGGAGCCGCGGCGCGATCAACGCCGCCGTGTCCATCAACCTGGTGCTCTACGGCGCCATCGGCCCCTTCGCCGGGCGCTTCCAGGACCGCCGGGGACCGCGGCTGGTGATGCTCGCGGCGCTGACACTGTTGGCGGTGGGGGCGGGAGCCACCGCGTTCATCAACGAACTATGGCAGTTTCTGGTGGTGTGGGGCCTGATCGTCGGCACCGGCGCGGGCGGCATTTCGTCGGTGCTGGCGGCCAGCGTCGCCCACCGCTGGTTCGTGCGCCATCGCGGCGTGGTGCTGGGCCTGCTGAACAGCGCCGGCTCCACCGGACAGCTCATCTTCATCCCGGTGGTGCTGAGCCTCATCGTGGCCTGGGGCTGGCGCGTGGCGGCCATGGCCCTTTCGGGTGTGGCGGTGGTGGCCTTCCTGCTGGTGTGGTGGCTCATGCGCAACGACCCCGCCGAGATGGGGGAGGAGGCGCTGGGCGAGTCGGAGGCCAACGCCGCCGCGGCCGCGAAACCGGGCGGCGCGGCGCTGGTGACGAGCACCACGGTGCGGGACGCGCTCCGGACGCGCACCTTCTGGCTCCTGGCCGGCGCCTACGCCATCTGCGGCGGGACCTCCAACGGTCTCATCGGGGCCAACATGATCCCGCACGCCCTCGACATCGGCATCAGCCACCAGGTGGCCAGCATCACCGTGGGGATCATGGCCGGCCTGAACTTCGTCGGTACCATGGGGGCCGGGTGGCTCTGTGACCGCATGGACCCGCGCAAGGTGCTGGCCTGGATCTATGCGTTGCGGGCGGTGTCGCTGTTCATCCTGCCGTCGGTCACCGGCCCCGCGGGCATGTTCCTCTTCGCCGTGATCTACGGCCTGGACTGGTTCGCGACGGTGCCGCCGGTGGTCGCCATCGCCGGCAACACCTTCGGCAAGAACTCGGTGGGCAGCATCTACGGCCTGATCTTCCTGGCGCACCAACTGGGCGGCGCCGCCATGGCCCAGGGCAGCGGCATCGCGTACGATGTGTTCGGCGACTACGTGCCTTCGTTCCTCACCGGCGCGGTGCTGGCCGTGCTGGCCGCAATCATGTCGATGGCCATCACGAAGGAAGGGTCGCAGCCGAGACTGCTGCCTCCGCCGAGGCCCGGACTGGCCACCACGTAGATCTGACGGAGGAACTTCATGGCTTGTGATCCCAACTACCTGAGTTTTTCCGACGCGGAGTACGAACGCCGCCACGCGGCGGTCAAGGCGCGCATGGACCGCATGGGCCTGGACGCCGTGGTCTTCTACGGCAGCCGCGCGGCGCCGGACATCCACTACCTGTGCAACTGGCTCACCACCAGCGAGGCCTACTTCATCTACCCGGGCGCGGGCGAGCCCACGCTGTTCGTCCAGTTGTCCAACCATCTGCCCAACGCCAGGCGCATGGCCCTCATCGACGACGTGCGCTTCGGCGGCTCGAGCCCCACGGGCTCGGTGGATTCGGTGCCGCGGGTGCTGGAGAACCTGAAGGACCGCGGGCTCGAGAAGGGCTCGGTGGGCCTGTGCGGCAGCGTTCCCTACCGCCACTACCTGCGGCTGGTGGAAGCGTTGCCGGGCGTGAAGTGGTCGGACTTCAGCGCCGAGATGCGCGACCAGCGCCAGGTCAAGAGCGACGAGGAGATCGAGCGGCTGCGCCAAGCCTCGGCCATGAGCGACGACTCGGTGGCGGCCCTGGCCGAGCACGCGCGCCCCGGCATCCCGGAGCACGAGCTGGCGCGCATCGTCGAGGACGTCTACCTGGGAAAGGGCGGCATCAACGGCATCCACTTCATGATCACCACCTCCATGCATGACCCCAAGGGCGGCGTGCCGCAGCAGCACCTGTCCAACCGCATCCTGCGGAAGGGCGACGTGCTCGTCACGGAGATCAGCACCAACTACGCCGGCTACACCGGACAGGTGCTGCGCACCTTCACCATCGGCGAGGATCCCACGCCCGAGTATCAACGGCTCCACGACACCGCGATGGAGGCCTTCGACCGCATCGCCGGCGTCATCAAGGCGGGCGCCGGGACCGAAGAGGTGCTCCAGGCCGCGGACGTGGTGCACGAACGCGGCTTCACCGTGTATGACGACGTGGTCCACGGCGCCAGCCAGTTGCCGCCGATCCTGCGCACGCACAAGACCCAACGCGGCGTGCCGCCGGACTTCCGCTTCCAGACGAACATGTGCCTCGTCATCCAGCCCAACGTCGTCACCGATGACGGGTTGCGCGGCGTCCAGTTCGGCGAGATGATGCGCGTGACGGATACCGGACTGGAGAACATGCACGACTGCCCGAGGCAGCTCTTCGTGTGCCGCAACGGGTGACGCGAGAGGAGAGAGGAGGGTCTTCCGTCCATGCGCGCCGGTCAACGCACCTTGGCATATCTGCTCGCCGGGTTGGTGCCGATGCTCCTGGCGTGGGCGCCGGGCACCGGCGCCGCGGACGATCCCGTGGCGCGGGGCGCGTACCTCGCCCGCGCCGGGCTGTGCATCGCCTGTCACACCGATTTCAAGAACAAGGGCGGGGAGCTTGCCGGGGGCTACGCCATCGAGGTCCCCTTCGGCACCATCTACAGCACCAACATCACGCCGGACCCGGAGACCGGCATCGGCGGCTGGAGCGACGAAGAGTTCCTCAGGGCCATGCGCCAGGGCATCGGCCGCGACGGCGAGCACCTGTTTCCGGCCTTTCCCTACACCTCGTTCACGCACATGACCGACGAGGATATCCTCGCTCTCAAGGCCTACCTGTCCACGGTGAAGCCCGTGCGCAAGGAAAACCGCGCGCCCGAGTTGACCACGCCCTTCGGCTGGCGCTTTCTGCTGGCGGGATGGAAGTGGCGCTATTTCGAGGAGGGCCCGTGGACGTCCGATCCGAGCAAGCCGGTTCAGTGGAACCGCGGCGCCTATCTGGTCAACGCCGTCGTCCACTGCGGCGAGTGCCACACGCCGCGGGACTGGGCCGGCGGACTCGACCGGGAGCTGTTCATGGCCGGCAGCGCCGACGGCCCCGAGGGCGAGACCGCCCCCAACATCACCGCGCACAACGAGACCGGGGCGGGCGACTGGTCGGTGGAGGACATGGTGGAGCTATTGAAGAGCAGCTACAAGCCCGACGGCGACAACGTCCAGGGCCTCATGGAGCGGGTCATCATCCATGGCTACGAGCACATGACCGACGAAGACCTCACCGCCGTCGCGGTCTACCTGCGCTCGCTGCCGCCCATCGAGAACCGCATCGAGTAGCGCCGGTCCCCCTCTGTCCGCGACCACGGACCGCGTTGCGTCACCCGGGCCGCCGTTCTGTCACCCCGGACCTGATCCGGGGTCCGGGTGGCGGGGTGGGGCATCCAGTCCCAGGAGCCGCGCCGCGTTCCCTCCGCAAACCGCGTCCGATTCGCCCAACCCGGCGCGCTCCAGCAGCCCCAGTGGATCCGTCTCGCCCATGTCGTAGGGATAGTCCGTGCCCAGCAGGAGACGTTCCTCGCCGGCAAGCTGGCACAGGAACGCGAGCATGCGCGGGTCGTGCAGGATGGTGTCGAAGTAGAAGCGGCGGAAATACGTTTCCGGATTGCCCGGCACCGCGCGCGCCGCGTCCACCGCGCCATGGCCGTGGATGACGCGGCCCAGGAGATAGGGCAGGGCGCCGCCGCCGTGCACCAGGCAGATGTTGAGGGACGGGAAGCGTTCCATCACGCCGCCCAGGATCAGGGATGCCGCGGCGATGGCGGTGTCCACGGGATTGCCCACGAGGTTGTTCATGTAGTGCCGGCTCAGCCGCTCCGCCGCGGCCACGCGGTGCGGATGCAGTTGCACCAACACGCCCAGGTCGGCGGCGCACTCGAAGAATGGCCGGAACGCCTCGTCGTCCAGGTTGGTCCCGTTGATGTGGGTGCCGATCTCCACCATGCGGATGCCCAGCGCGTCCACCGCGTAGCGGAGTTCCTCCACCGCGGCCCGGCTCGACTGCATGGGAATCGTGGCCACCGGGATCAACCCCGGCTCGCCGCGCGCCGCCTCGGCGTTGGTCTCGTTGAACAGCCGCGCCACCGCCTGCCCGTGCACGCTTTCCAACTGGTAGGTCACGATGGTCATGGGCGGCGACAACACCTGGCGGTCGAGCCCCCGCGTCCGCATGGTGCTCACCCGCGCCGGCAGGTCCGAAAGAAACGGCTGCAGCGCCGCGGGACGGCCGTCCCCGACACGCAGGGACAGGCGGCCCGACGCGTCCTCCTCGATGTGGCAGCCATGGCCGGCGCCGGCCCGGCGCATTCCCTGGATCCACTCGGGCGGGGTGAAGTGGGCGTGGACGTCGATGACTACCCGTGACATGGCTCCTCCGGTCGCGGCACAGGTCGCCTATTCCTTCTTCGCCATCACGTCGGCGGCGGCCAGGTCCTCGCCGACCCGGTGGAAGGGGCGGCCCGAGTCGCTGACGGCCAGGACCACCACGATCTCGTCGGCGCGCGGGGCGTCGGGCACGGAGACCTGCATGGAGTCGAAGTGGCTGAACTTCCAGACGTCGTCCTTGTGGTGCAGCGGGCAATCGATGGCGGTCCCGGGACCGCCGATCTTGGTGGTGGAGGGCATCACCGAGCGCGCCGGCCCGACGATCTCGCGCACGGGCCGGCCGAGGCGCGGGTGCATCACCGCGGCGGCGTGCTCGCGCTCGCCGTTCTCGCCGACGATGGCGGCCTTGCCGTAGCTGTGGACGGCCGCGCCGTCGATCCCCAGCGCGGCGATGGCGCGTTGGGCGAGCAGCCCGCCGAGTTCCGCACCCGCCTGCTGCAGCTCTTCGAGTTTGTCGTCGTGGACTCCGGCGTAGGGGTTGGCGATGACGGCGATGGCCGCGGCCTGACGCGTCGCGGGCTCCACCGGCCGGCCGAGTTCGCGCCGGGTTTCCTCGACAACGGTGACGATTTTGCGGATCTCCATTCGGCTCCCTCCTGAATCGCCGCACGATATTAAGGGACACGATTAAGGGACACGACTCTGGTGTGCTGCGTCAGAAATACGCCTAAAATCTGGTGTTTGACAACACGCCTCCGGATGGTGTTTCCTGGAACACCCCGAAAAATCGGGGAAATCCGGCCCCCAAGCTACAGGAGTTCTTTCATGAAAAGGTGGATTGCCATAGCGGTATTGTTGACTCTGGCGGCGTTCGCACAGCCGGCCACGGTGACGGCGGCGGACTTTCCCAAGAAGAACATCACCATCATCGTGGCGGGCTCGCCCGGCGGGGGCTTCGACCGGTTGGCCCGGGCCATCGGTCGCACCATGCGGAAGTACCTGCCCGAGGATGTCCATGTCATCGTGAAGAACATCACCGGCGGGGGACTGGTCATCGGCACGGTGGCCATGTACAGGGCCAAGCCCGACGGCTACACCTTGGGGCACTTGTTCACCGACGGCATGCTCGGCAAGCAGTTGATCAGCGGCGCGGACAAGACGGGCTACGACGTTACCAAGTTCGTCAACATCGCCCGGGTCGGGGCCGAGCCTTACAGCCTCATCGTCGGCAAGAACTCCCGCTTCCACACGCTGGAGGATCTCCGAAGGGCGAAACGGGTGAAGTGGGGAGTGGAAGGCATCGGCGTGTCGCGCTGGATACCGACTTTCGTGACGGCCAAGGAACTCGGCATCCACATGGATGTGGTGTCCGGTTACCGCGGTACCAGCGAAGGCATACCGGCCATGATCCGGAACGACTTCGACGTGTACCTGCAACCCATCGATCACCCCACCACGGCATCCTACATCGCGTCGGGCGACGTGAGGCCGGTCCTTCACCTGCATAACGAGAGGCCGGTGAACGCCCCGGACACGCCGACCGCCCAGGAGAAGGGGATCGACCTGCGCCTCTACGTGGGCCGCAGCATCGTGGCGCCGCCGGGCCTGCCCGACGACAGGAAGAAGATCCTGGAAGATCTGTTCATGAAGGCCATGACCGATCCGGAATACAAGGAGTTCCTGGCCAAGTCCAAGAGCCCCATCGTCCCCGGCGATTCCAAGGTGGCGCAGGCTGATCTGGACAACTACGTGAAGACCTACAGCAGGTACACCCAGGCCATGCGCGACGCGTTGCCGAAGTAGCCGTCGTCATTCAACGGGGATCGTCCTCGGAGCGGTCCCCGTCTCTATCTTCCAGTGCGGCCTCGTGTGACGCACGCACCAGGCTCCCGCGGAAAAGGAAACCGGATGAACCACCCCGCGACCCCGGACGCCAAGGCGCGTCCGCCCCTATCGCTGCCGTTCCACTACGGCTGGCTCATCGTGGCGGTGACCTTCTTCGCGAGCTTCAACGGCGCCGGCATCCGCGTGGTTCCCACGGTGCTGATCCATCCGCTGGAAGCCGACTTCGGCTGGACGCGGTCGGCCATCACCTTCGGCATCTCCATCAACCTCCTGCTCTACGGCGTGGCCGCCCCGATCGTAGGCTGGGTCCTGGACAAGTACGGGCCGCGCAGGGTCATGCTGACCTCGCTCACCCTGCTCTCCGTGGGTCTGCTGTGCACCACTCTCGTCTCGCAGTTGTGGCAATTCTGGTTGACCTGGGGGGTCATGGTAGGACTGGGGGCCGGCGGCATGTCCGGTGTGCTCTCGGCTTCGGTGGCGCACCGGTGGTTCAACGCCCGGCGCGGGCAAGCGGTGGGCATTCTCAGCAGCGGCAGTTCCACGGGTCAGATCGTCTTCATCCCGTTCATGCTTTGGGTGATCACCTACACCGGGTGGCGCACGGGTTCCTACATCCTGGTTGCCTGCACCGGCGCGGCCGTATTGCTGGTCTGGATGCTCATGCGCGACAATCCGCAGGACGTCGGCCTTGAGCCCTACAACCAGGGGCCCGGCGCGGTGACCGCGTCGCCGGTCGACAAGACGGCGGCCAAGACCGAGGAACCCAAGACCGCGGCGCCGGTCATGGGCATCCGGGACGCCATCAAGACTCCCACATTCTGGCTCCTGTGCGGCGTGTTCTCCATCTGTGGCGGCACGGCCAACGGCCTCGTCGGCACCCACCTGCTTCCCCATGCCCTGGAAAACGGGTTCGACAAGATCACCGTAGCTGGCGCCATCGGCCTCATGGGAACCATGAACATCGTCGGGACGCTGTTCTCGGGCTGGCTGGCGGACCGTGTCGACCCCCGGAAGCTGATCGCCGGGGTGTTCACGCTGCGGGGGTTGTCGCTGTTCTACCTGACCATTGTGGACAACACCGCCGGGCTCCTTTTCTTCACCATCGTGTACGGCCTCGACTGGTTCGCCACGGTGCCGCCCGTGGTCATGCTCGCGGGCCAGACCTTCGGCAAGCAGTCCATAGGCCGGATCTATGGTTGGATCTTCCTGGCGCACCAAGTGGGCGGATCAGCCATGGCCTGGGGCGGCGGCCTGCTCTACGACTACGTGGGCAACTACGAGATGGCGTTCTTCGCCGGCGGCTGGATGGGACTCATGGCCGCGGCCTTCGGGCTCAGCATCCGCCCGAAGAAACCCGTTCCGCCACTGGGCCCCACGCCCGCCGGGGCGCCCGCCTGAACGGGCGCCAGTGCCGACGCCCTGGAAACGTCATTCCCGCGGAACAGGCTGTCAAAACACCATCTGAGAGAGGCGACAACCCCTTGAATCGTCGTGGGACGGGGTGCCGTTACGACGACTTGTCCTTGCGGGTGGCGCCGCCGGTGTCGTAGACGTACTGCCAAGGCACCGAGCAGTGAGCCCAGACGAGGGGTTCGAACTTTTCCCACCAATCCAGGTCACGGCCTTCCATGCTCAGGAACCGCACCATGCGCACCATGTCCTGGATCTGGTACTTCTCCAGGGCGGGTTCGAAGGCGGGCATGATGCCCTTGCCCTTTTTGATGACCGCGCGGATGTCGAAGATATCCAGGTTGTTGACCGTGTCGCGGAAATCGGGGACCTCGGCGGAGAGCGCCTTGGCGATGGGGCCGTTGCCCCGGCCGGCGGGGCCGTGGCAGCTCGCGCAACGCTGGGCGTAGACCAGCCGCATCTCCTCCTCCCGAATGCAGCCGGAAAGGAGCGTCAGGCCCAGCAGCGCCAAGCCGAGATAGAGGCAGGAACGCCGGTGGAAGCGCGTCACCATCACCCTTCCTCCTAACCCATCTTTAACATGAATGTGGGGATTTAGGGTATTTTGTGTACGGGTGCACCATCTAACCTATTGAATTCATTGAGATCATGTTTCTGGGGACGGAATGTAGTGCCATACTAATGTATCATGGCTTGCATTCCGC
>JAPOPM010000248.1 GCA_026712905.1 Deltaproteobacteria bacterium | reverse complement strand
GGCTGGACGTGGAGTTGGGGCCGGGGCTTACGGGGACGCTGTCGGTGCTTCACGTCCAGGGCTCCGGCGACGTGTCGTCCCCGACCGGGGGCGGGGAGATTAGCGCGCGGGGCTTGGGCGGGGCTCTCGGCGTCGGGTGGTTGGGTCCGAGGGGCTACTACTTCCGGGGCCGGGTCTCGGTGCTCGACTATGACGTGGATCTGACCGCGGACAGGCGGCGAAAGCCCGGCACTATCTGGAACGAACGCGCGCGCTGGCGCCCAACCGGCCCGTGTTTCCCCGCCCGTTGCTGCCGCCGGAGCCCCTCGAAGTTCGTCAACTCGACGACGGCCGCCACGAGCTGCGCTGGCAACCGTCCGAGGGCGCGGGCTACCACCAAGTGGCGGAATTGAGGAAAGACGGCGGCCGGCGCGGCATCCTCTACTCCTATGACCCGGGTCAGACGTCGTTCATCACGCCCGGTGGGAAAAGCCCCGGCACCTACCGCTACCGCATCAAGGCGTGCCGGTTTCCGGGACAGTGCAGCGCCGATGCCGACTGGCCGCCGCTCACCGTGACGGACGGTGCGAACCGGGAACGCCCACGATGACGGTCGACGCGTACGACGCCGCACGGTTCTTGAGCAGGGTGCTCGCGCTCACCGGCGCAGGCAGGCTGCTGTCGAGCCGTGACGGTGGCCGCTTCCGGCCGGCTGATGGGATTCGCGCCGTCATCCGGGACCAGGCGCTACGCCCCATGGTGCGCCGGCTGGCGGCGTCGCCGACGGCCGAACACCGGGACATCGCGACGACGCTGGCTGCCGCCATCGAGGCGGAGGATGACGCGGCCGCGCTGGCCCTTGTGTATACGGCCGGATGCCGGCCCGACCTCCGTGCGGAGAAGATGGTGTCGCGCCGGTACGGGTTCCTGTGGATCTGCAACCCCAAGGTGGCGTCGCGAAGCATCATCTCCGCCCTGCGGGTCGTCGATCCCGAAGCCGAGCTGATCCGGGGCCGGACCCTGGACGAGATCCTGACCGCGCGTCCCGAGATCGAGGCCTACACCAGCTTTGCTTTTCTTCGCCACCCCTGCCGGCGCACGTACTCCTTCTACGCGGACAAGTATATGCGGGCGCTCCGGGACCACCGATGGTTCCAATCGGTCCGCTGGTTCCAATGGCTCATCGCGCCCTACTACGGCGTGCGGGTGTCCATGAGCTTCGGCGAGCTGTGCCGGTGGCTGAACACGCCCTGCGGGTCCGATGCCTTCGCGAATCGTCATTGGCTCTCCCAGCACCGGCAGATCCGGTTCGCGGACGGCCGCCTGCCGGACTTCGTCGGCTCCTATGAACGTCTCGACGCCGATTGGCGCACGATTACCGAACGCCTGCGCATGCCGTTCCAAGAGCTGCCCCGGTTGAACGCCCGCCCGGCCGGCATGAACCCCGAAGCGGCTCTGAACGACGACACGGTCGCCTTGCTGCGACAACGGTATGTCGAAGATTTCGAACTCGGCGGCTATACGGACGAACCTCCGGGACGGGGCCGATGAGCCGGTGATTCTTCCGCAGGACGCCTTGTCGGCCCAAAGGCCTTTCCCTCCCCGGCGGCGCTGCTCGCGCACTTGGGCATCTTGACGTAGATGCAGCGGTGGCGGTGCGAGATCATGGCAGCCGTCCTTCGCCGGCCGGCTCGGGCAACGACGGGTGAGGTGCGCCCTCGATCCCGGCGAGTGCCGGATGCCAGCCCGGACGCACGGCTTCCGCCTGGGACAGGAAGTCATCGTCGTCCGTTTTCCAGGTGTGCCGGTCGCCGTGCCGGACCAGCACGTAGCCGGCGTCGTGGGTGCGGTAGACGCCGCCGCCGGTGCGCAGCACGTCGTCGATGAGCGCCTGGTCCACGTGGCGCCGCACCCGGCGCCAGCCGCCCGCGCGCTCGAGGTCCGCCCTGGCGATGAGCATGGCGCCGCCGGTGATGGAGCGGGACCAGGTCTCGCTCCGCACCGGGCGCTGACGGACCGTCCGGTCCGAGCTTGGCAGATAGACGGTCGCGGGGAACTTGCCGACGAGCGCCGCGCCGGAGTACTCGTGCGCGAGCACGAGGTCCCAGACGTGCTCGGCGCCGTACACGTCGTCGTCGTCCATCTTGGCCAGCAGGCTTCCGCTCGCTTCGGCCGTTGCCGCGTTCAACACCGAGCCGAGGGCGTGACGTTCGTCGAGACGGACCACCTTCACCGGATGCGCCAGCCCGGTGAGGTTGCGTTCCACCGCGCCCGGTTCGAAGCCGGGGCCGTGCAGGGCCAGCACCAGTTCCAGACGCGGATAGCGTTGCCGGGCGACGTTCGCCATCGCCCGCGTCAGGAGCGCCGGACGACGGGTCGCGAGCAGGATCGACACCAGGGGCGCCTCCGGCGGATCGGTGAGCGCGGCTTCGCAGACCTGACGGGCGCGGGCGCGTAGGGAATGGTCGCGCAACGCCGCGCGCCGCATGCGGATGCTGAGCGATTCGCGCGCCGCGGGGCCGGCATGGTCGATCCCGGCGGTCATGAGTTCGTGGAGTTCCGCGCCCAGCAGTTCCTCGAGCGCCGGGTCGCGGTCCGCCAGGTGGACGGGCACGCCGCACGCCGCCAGGCGAGCCAGGGTGCCGGCGCGTTCGACCGCGTCGGGGTGGAAGGCGCGCACGTCTTCGAGGTGGTGGCAGTGCCGGAGCGCGTTTCGGTCCGTGGCCGTGACCACGCCATGCGCCCCGATCCCGGGCGGGAGCAGGTGCCGCGGCCCCAGGGCCGCGACGCGGTGCTCCACCTCCCGCACCCAGTCCATTGGATTGTGCTCGGCCGGGTCGAAGGCGGGAACCGACAGCGCGCGCGCCTCGGACAGCAGGACCACCGGCACGTCGAGGCTTACCGCCGCCGCCGCTTCGGCCGGCGTCTCGGCCAGCGCGACGTCCACGTGCCGGCCGTCCAGGCCATGCGTCACCCGCGACGATGCCCGGAACACGGCCCGGGCGCGCCCGCCCAATACGGCGATCCCGGCGCCGAGGGCCGGATCCCCGTGCGCCCGCGCCGGCGTGGCCGGGGCGGACGGCACCGGCAGACTGTCGCGTGCGTGGCGCAGTTGCCAGCGCAACGCCCCGGCCAGCCACGCGAGGAACCGCCACCCGGTGCGAAGCCCTCGCACGTGCCGCGCCTCGGCCCATACCCGGGCCGCGGCGGCGCGCATGCTCCGGCGCTTCCACGGAAGCATACCCCGGCGGCCGATGCGGAGGGCGCGGGCCAAGCCCGGCTCCAGCGCGGTCGCCTTCACGGTCCGTGCGTCACCGTAGTCCGCCGCGGCCCGGCCCGTGCGCCGGGCGCGATGGAGGGCCCACGCCCGGGCGATGGACACGCGCGCGCCGTCCTTCAGGAGGGCGGTTGCGGTCACCGCGTCGCCGAGTGCAACGCACAGTGCCTGGACCAGGCCGCCGCGGAAGACCGCGGCGGCGGGGACGGTGACGTGCAACGGCGAGTTCGGGAATTCATCGAGAGCCGTGCGCTCGGGTGCGACGCATACCCGCGGGTCCGGTCCGAAGTGCTCTTCGAGCCGGGCGAGATCTTCGTGGCTCCGGCCCGGCGGCATCTCGATCCGGACCACCAGGTCGCCGGCCGGATCGGCGAGCAGCGCCTCGGCGACCTCGATCACGCGGCCGGCCGGCGACTCCCCGGCTTCGACCGTGACCACGTGCCCGGGCACCGCGAAGGTCCGGCCCGGCGAGACGTGGCGAAAGCCGGGATTCGCGATCAGATGGGCGATCTTCGCGCCCTGGAGGTCTTGGTCCCGGTCCTTTCTCTCCCGGTTCTCCGCCCAGCGTCCCTGGTGCCAGGCGAAGGCCTCGCGCACCGGCACCAGCAGCCCGCCCCTGGTTTGTACCCGGTAGCCGAACTCGGTGTCCTCCCCTCCGTAGCGGGTGAAGGATTCGTCGCAGCCGCCCACCTCGTGGTAGAAGGCCTTGCCGATGCCGAAGTTGTTGCCGATCACCGCCCGGAACAGGTCGTCGTGTTTCGAGGTCAGGTCGCCGGTGCGGGCCATGTGGCGCTCCGACCAGGGCGGGTCGAAGGGCCGGTCCGCGAACAGGTCTCGGAGCGACCCGGGCCGGTGACGGATCGTCTCCGCGTCGATGCCCGCTGCCGACACGTACGCGCAGAAGCCGAGCGTCAGCGCGTCGGAGACGGCGTGGTGCCAGCGCGCATGGGCCGCGAGCAGCCCCGCTTCCGCGATCACGTCGGCATCGAGAAACACGAGGACGTCGTGCGCCGCGACGCGTGCGCCGGTGTTCCGGGCCCGCGCGAGCCCGAAACCGCGTCTCTCCTGACGCACCACCTTGACGTCGAGGGGTGTTGACGCCGGCGGCGCCAGTGGCGTGCGCGAGCCGTCGTCGACGATGACGACTTCGACGAGGTCCCTGGGGTAGCTCTGCCCTTCGAGCCCGGCCAGGGTCAGCGCCAGGACCTCGGGCGCTTCGTAACAGGGGACGATGACGCTGATCGGAAGGGTGGGCCTGAAGGTCCCGGCGTCCGGCAGATCCACTTGGCGCCAGTCGTTGCCGCGCACCGTCGCCGGTCGCGGGCCGCGGGCGTGGAGATCCTGTGTGATCCCTTGCCGCTTCATCCGCTTCCTCGCTGTTATTGATGACGGGCGGACAATAGCAAAATTTCACCAGACGCTCACCCCGAGGATCGGCGGGCTTGCCGTGTTCGCCGGATACTGGGCGGCCGCGGGGACGGCCGGTCAGCCACTGCGTGAGCTGCTGTTCGCTCTTGGCATGAGCGGGGTGTTAGGGCTTGGCCTCCATAGCCCCGGCCTCCATGGCCCCGGCCTTCATAGCCTCGGCGTCCGTGGCTGTTGCTTCCGTGGCCTTCATGCCGGCGTCCGGGGCGGGCGCGGCAGACGTCGGCGCCGGCAACGCGCCGAGCTGCGCGCTCACCAGGTGCCGAAAGAGCTGCGAATCCTGGGACAGGATGGCCGTGCTCTTCTCCGGCAGGAACTTCTCGTAGGCTTCCAGGCTCCGGGTGAAGCTGTAGAACTCGGGGTCCTGTCCGTAGGAATCGGCGTAGATGGCCGTGGCGGTGCCGTCGCCCTCGCCGCGAAGCGTCTGGCTCTCCCGGTAGGCTTCCGCCAGCAGGATGGTCTTTTCCTTGTCGGTCTGGGCGCGGATCTTCTTGGCCTCCTCCTCGCCCTCGGAGCGGTAGCGCTTGGCGATGCGCTCGCGCTCCGCGCGCATGCGCTCGAACACGCTCTGTTGGACCTCCGAGGGGAGGTCCGCTCGTTTCACCCGGACGTCCACCACGGTGACGCCATATTCACTCTTGGCCTTCTCGGCGGAGCGTTCGGCCACCGCCTCCATGGCGGCTTCCCGCTGGCCCGCGATGATGTCGGCGAAGTTTCGCGACGCCAGCTCCTGCCGCAACTCGGAGAACACGATGTCGTCCAGCAGCAACCGTCCCCGTTGCTCGGTCAGGGCGGTCTTGAAGAACTGGAAAGGATCGCTGATCCGCCACCGCGTCACGTGGTCCACCACCACGCGTTTCTTGTCCAGGGTCAGGTAGTCCCTGGGCTGCGCGTCGCTGGCCAGGATGCGCCGTTCGTACATGGTGACGTCTTCCACCAGCGGGGTCTTCCAGTGAAGCCCGGGCTCCCGCACCGCACGCTTGAACTTTCCGAACTGGGTGATGATGGACTGCTCCCACTCGCCCACCACGAAGAACGGGCGCACGGGCGGGAACAGCAGCACGACCACGACCGCGCCGACGAGGATGCCGGTGATGTAGGACCGGTTCATTGGTTGCCTCCCGTTCCGGGAAAGCCCGGCATGCCCCTGAGGGGCAACAGGGGCACGACGTTCTTGGCCCCCTGGGCGTCCAGGATGATCTTGTCGACGTTGGGGAGCACGCGCTCGATGGCCTCCAGGTACATGCGTTCACGGGTCACCTGGGGGGCCTTGCGATACTCGGTTAGCACCGAGGTGAAGCGCGCTCCGTCACCCGTGGCCTTCAGCGTCCGCTCCTGCTTGTAGGCCTCGGCCGCCTGGAGGATTTCCTGGACTTCGCCTCGGGCCTTGGGGATGAGGTCCTCGCGGTAGCCACGGGCCTGGTTGATGAGCTTCTCTCGGTCCTCGCGCGCCCGCACCACTTCGTCGAAGGCGTCCTTGACCTCGCGCGGGGCCTCGACGGTCTGGAGCTTGACCTCGGTGATCTGAACGCCGGACTGGTAGGTGTCCATCAGCTCTTGCAGGAATACCTGCGTCTCGGTCTGCACCCGGTCACGGCCCACCGTCAGGACCTCTTCGATGGTGGTGTTGCCCACGCGGCTGCGCAGCGCCACCTCGGTGGCCGCCTGCAGCGTGTCCACCGGATCCCGCAGGTTGAACAGGAACTTCTCGGGTTCCTTGATGCGGTACTGGACGGTGAGCTGCGCGCTGACGATGTTCTCGTCGCCCGTCAGCATCAAGGATTCGGCCGGGATGAGACGCACCAGGTTGGGGCGTACCGCGTTGCTGCGAAAGCCCACCTCGAGGCGGCGGATCTCCGCCACGTTGACTTTGCGCAACTCCTCGATGGGCCAAGGGATGTGGTAGTTCAGACCGGCGGTGGCGATGCGCGTCACCTTGCCGAAGCGAGTCACCACTCCTTCCTCGCCGGGCTGAATGGTGTAGACGCCGCTGGCCAGCCAGATGACGGCAATGGCCGCCGCGATAAGGAAGGGCACTCCCGACTTCAGGAAGCCGGGCAAGTTCGGCAGCCGTGACAGCAGGTCTTCCCAGTCAGGTCCGCTCTGCCGCCGCCGGCCCCAAGGGCCCTCGGATCCGCCTTGCATGTATTACTCCTTTTCTGTGTGCCCGCCACTGCTCGTCATGGCGCCTTGCCGACAACGAAAACTCCTCCGCAGATCATGCTGCGAATTAGCCGGACAGGACACTAGTGTGAATCTATCATTGCGCCGTGGGGTCAGGCAACGTCCTTCGGCGCCCGCGGCCGGCTGCGCCGCGGCAGTTTCGCCGTGAGCCAGTACCACTGGTCCGGGTAGCGTCGGACGAGATCCTCCAGAAGCCGCATGATGCGGCCGGTGTTGGCGGCGAGGTCGGCGCTCAGATCTCCGGTCCGTTCCATTTCCATTTCCGGTTCGATGACCAGCCGCAGTCTCCCGGAATAGCTGCGTACGAGGAAGACCGGCAACACCGGGGCGCGCGTGCGCAGCGCAAGGCTCACGACGCCTCGGGCCGTGCGCACGGGCTGGCCGAACAGGGTGGTTTCCAGCTCGCCGCGCTTGAGGTTGTCCGCCAGCATCACGACGGTGCCGTTGTCCCGCAGCACGCCCAGGAGACGCTTGACCGCCTCGCGGCGTGGAAAGGACGGGATGAGTTCGGTGAAAAACGAGCGGCTGTGGTGCAGCACCAGATTCCATAGCCTTTCGTCGTCGAGGACGCGCAGGAGGATGTGGACCGGATACCCGGCCACTCCCATGGCGGCGGTGAGGAGCACGAAGTTGCCCAGATGGAAACTCAACGCGATGGCGCCGCGCCCCTTGGCGAGGGCTGCTTCCAGGTGTTCCTGGCCCTGCACGTCGAGGACGCCGCGCAGCCGCTCGGGGTAGCCCATCTGCACGAGGCAATCGAGGACGTTCTCCGCGATTCGCTGCTGCACGCCCCGCGCCAGACCGCGTTTGGCCGCCAGGGTGTAGGCGTCGCCGAAGGCCGCGTCCATCAGGGCCACGATGCGCCGGCGCGAGACCGCGCACAGGGTCAAACACCTGAGCACTGGAGCGAACAGGCGCATGAAACGGTGCGGCGGCGTCACCCGCATGATCTGTACGAGCAAGCGCCACAGTCCCGCCCACACGCTGTAGACCAGCCAGCGGGTGGTCGAGACGTGGCGGGCGACCGGTTTCGCCTCGGATCGGTCCGCGGGTTGGCTGGCAATGTTGGCCGATGGTGGCAAACCGTTCTCCGAAGGGCTGGAGCCGTCCTCCCCGGGTCGCTTTCCCGGCGCGGGGCTGTTCTTGATACAGCACCAGTAAACGCCGGGAATGTCAAACCAAGGCAGACCGACCGATCGCCGTTGACACGTCACGCGGCCGTATGCTAGCGTCGCGGGCTTCCAAAATCGGGGAAGCTGGCGATTTTCCAGCACATTCACCAATTGTAAGGAGGTTACATGATGCGCCGATACTGTTTGGCCGTTTTCGCGGCGGCGTTTCTCGTTGTGGCCACTGCGCAGGGTTCGATGGCGGCGGCCGATGAGTATCCCAAGAAGACGATCACTTGGCTGATCAATGCTCTACCGGGCGGCGGGTTCGACCTCCACAGCCGGGCGGTCGCCAGGGTCATGAGGAAGAAGCTCGGGGTCAACATCATCGTCCGGAACGTCCCTGGAGCGGGCGGGGTGATTTCGTGGAACCTGCTGTCGGCGGCCAAGCCGGACGGCTACACCATCGGCATCGTCAACCTTCCCGGCGCGGTCATCAGCCAGTTGTTCCGTGAAACCCAATACCGCCTGCGGGAGTTCAGTTGGGTCGGCCGCATTTCCGCGGCACCGTACGTGTGGGCCGTGGGCAAGCAGTACCCGTTCCGTAAGCTCAAGGACTTTCAACAGGCGGACGAGGTGCTGATTCCGAACTCCGGGGTGGGCTCCACGGCCTGGGTCAACGCGGTCTTGACCTCGGCCACCATGAAGTTCAAGTCGCGCCTCATATCCGGTTACGGCGGAGCGCCCGCTGCTACCCTGGGCGTGGTCAAGGGCGAGGGGCACGCCCGGCCCTTGGGTCTGGATTCGCCGGGCCAGATGGCTTACGTGAAGGACGGTTCGCTGGTGCCGACCTGGGTCTACCTGAAGAAGCGCGACCCCAACTACCCGGACGTGCCCACCGTGGGCGAGATCGGGTTCCCCCAGTTGAGCGTGCTGGCGGCTAACCGCGTGGTGGCCGCGCCGCCGAAAATGCCCAAGGACCGTATGGCGGTGCTGATCAAGGCTTTTCGCGCCGCTCTCGAGGATCCCGAGACCGAAAAGGCGTTCAAGAGCATGAAGGCCAAGACCGCGCCCATTTACGGCGACAAATGGCTGCCCGAAATGGAGACCATGTTCGAGTTGATCCAGGCCAACGCGGAGATTTTCAAGAAGGCTCTCAAGTAAATTTGTAGACAATCCGTATGTTCCGGAGATGCAGGAGGTAAACGATGATGCGCCGATACTGTTTGGCGGTTTTCGCGGCGGTTTTGCTCGTCTTGGCGGCCGTGCAGGGCTCCTTGGCGGCCGATGGTGACAAGTATCCCAACAAGACCATCACCTGGCTGATCAATGCTCTTCCAGGAGGCGGGTTCGACCTGCACAGCCGGGCGGTGGCCCGTGTGATGAGGAAGAAGCTCGGGGTCAACATTATCATCAGAAACGTGCCGGGGGCGGGGGGAATCATTTCGTGGAACCTGCTGGCGAATTCCAAGCCGGACGGGTACACCATCGGCATCGTCAACCTGCCGGGCGCTATCGTCAGCCAGTTGTTCAAAGAGACGCATTACAAGCTCAGGGAGTTCAGTTGGATCGGCCGTATTTCCGCGGGCCAGTACGTGTGGGCGGCGGGAAAACAATACAATCTCCGAACGCTCGAGGATTTTCAGAAAGCCAAGGAAGTGCTGATTACCGAGTCGGGTTACGGCACCACCGGCTGGGTCACTGCCGCGCTGACGGCCGCGACCATGAAGTTCAAGCCCAAATTCATCATGGGCTACGGCGGCGCTCCGGCCTCGAACATGGCGATCGTTCGCGGCGAGGGGAACGCCCGCGGCCTGGGGCTGGACTCTCCGGGCCAGATGGCCTTCGTCACGGACGGATCGCTGGTCCCCACCTGGGTTTATCTCGAAAAGCGCGACCCCCGGCACCCGGACGTGCCCACCGTGGGCGAACTCGGGTTCCCCCAACTGAGCGTGCTGGCGGCCAGCCGGGTGGTGGCCGCGCCGCCGAAAATGCCCAAGGACCGTATGGCGGTCCTCATCAAGGCGTTCCGTGAGTCTATCGAGGACCCCGAAACCCAGGCGGCGTTCAAGGGCATGAAAGCCAAGACGCTGCCCGTCTACGGCGACGACTGGCTGCCCGTGATGCAGACCCAGTTCGAATTGATCCAAGCCAACGCGGAGGTCTTCAAGAAGGCTCTCAAATAGCGCGTGGACCCTCAGGCACGTGCGCCCGCTCCGGTCTCGCCGTCCTGCGCGGCCGTCCGGGCTCTTGAAGCGGAAAGGGGCGAGTCTTTTGGAGGCTCGCCCCTTTTTCGCCTTCATGCAAATGCTGTTATGATGGCCGGTTCAAGTTTATCAAGGAGGAGTGCATGAAGATCGAAGGCAGCTATCAATTCAACGCGCCGCGCGCGCGCATCTGGGAGATTTTGCAGGACCCCAAGGTCATGGCTCAGTGCATGCCCGGCTGTGAGGGCATGGAGGAGGTCGCCCCGGACGAGTACGAGGCTACGGTCAAGGTCGGCATCGCCGCGGTGAAGGGTACCTACAAGGCCAAGGTGGCCATCAAGGACCGGCAGGCTCCGAGCCATTACGTGTTGAGCGGCTCGGGCTCCGGTGGCCCGGGTTTCATGCAGGGGGACCTGGTCATCGACCTGGAGGAGAACGGCGACGCGGGCACCACGTTGCGTTACAGCACGGATGCCAAGATTGGCGGCCTCATCGCCGGGGTGGGCCAGCGCATGCTCGGGGGCGTGGGCAAGATGATGGTGAACCAGTTCTTCAAGAAGATGGAGGGTTTCGTCTAGGGCCGCGGCTTGTCGCTCGCCGGGAACTGTGATGTAATCGCGACCCATTTCGGAAGGCCGCTCACAGGGAGGTCGATGATGTTGAACCTGCGTCTGAGTCTCTCTTGCCTGGTCGTGATATTCACGGCTTGCCTGCTGGTTTCCGCGCCCATCGCCGCGCAACCGGTCACCATGAAGATCGGGCACGCGACCACCAAGGGCGCGTACGACAACTGGGCCGACACCTTCAAGGCCGGCCTCGCCAAGCGGGTCGGGGACCGCATCAAGGTCGAGGTCTATCCGCTGAGCCAACTCGGGGCGATACCGGCCATGGTGCAGGGCGTCCAGCTCGGCACCATCGAGATGGTGATGACGCCGCCGGCGTTCCTGTCCGGGGTGGAACCGCGCTTCGCGGTGCTGTCGGCGCCCGGCATATTCCGCGATCTCATGCATGGCTTCCGCACCGTGCACGATCCGGCGTTCAAGAAGGCGTTCTGGCCCATCGGCGATGCCAAGGGCCTCAAGCTCGTCAGCATGACCTGCGACGCGCCCACGGACTACGCCACCTCCACGCCGATCCGCAAGCTCTCGGACTTCAAGGGCCGCAAGCTCCGGGTTTTCGGCAGCAAGCTTGAGATCGAAACCCTGCGCCGTCTCGGTGGCGCGGGCGTGCCCATGCCGCTCTCCGAGGTGGTGCCCGCGATACAGCAGAAGACCATCGACGGCAACAAGGCGGGCATCACCATCTTCGTGCCCTTCAAGTACCAGCGCATCGCCAAGTACGTGCTGAAGCCGGGGGAGGGGCTGATCTGCAGCGGCCGCTTCGTGAGCAAGGTGTGGTTCGACAAACTGGCTTCCGACCTCCAGAAGGCGATCCTGGATCAGGCGCTGGCCACGGATCCGCTCAACCAGGAGTGGACCCTCGGGTTCGTCGACCGGATGTACAAGATCTGGGTCAAGGCCGGCGGCGAGTTGGCGGAGTTGTCACCCGAGGACCAGGCGGAGTTGCGGCGGCGGCTTTCCACCGTGGGTGACGACGTGCTCAAGGACCGCCCGGCGGTGCTGGAGGCCTACCGCGTCATGAAGGAGGCGGCCGAGCGGACGCGTGGCGGTTGACCAATCGGTGACGGGGCCCCTGCGCTTCGTCATCGTGACGGTGCCCAAGGCGATCGTCGGCACGCTGATCCTCGCCGGTATCGCCGTCAACTTCGGCAACGTCATCGGGCGGTACGTCTTCCTCCAGCCCATCATCTGGGCCGACGAGGCCATGGTCTACATCATGGTCTGGACGGTGTTCATGGGCGCCGTTCTCGTCTCCCTCGATGGAACGCACCTGAAGATGGACTTCTTCTCCATCCTGCTGCCCTCGCCCTGGAAGGAGATCATCAACGGCATCGCCGCGGTTTCGTTCCTCGCCGTGTGTGTCTTCGTCATTCCCCAGACCTGGACCGTGGTGAAGCTCGTGTGGAACTTCGGCCAGCGCAGCGTCGTCGCCGAGATTCCCATGGTGATACCGCACTCCGCCCTGCTCTTGGGCTTCGTGCTCATGTTCCTGGCGGTGGTGGTGCGCTTCCGTTCGTACGTGAAGGGACAGTTTGCCGGCGAGGTCGTGGAGCGATACGGCGGCAGCGAGACCGATGACCTGTAGGGGCGACCGGCGGTCGCCCCTCGGGGCCGGCACCACGCGAGGACGCGCGACGCAGCGGCCGGCAAGGCCCCATCGTGTGAAAGGGTCCGACCGGAGACTCGGCGAGGGGATGTTCTCGTGGAATGGGTGATGGCCGTCGTGCCGGTGGTCCTGCTGCTGCTGGGATTCCCGATCTTCGTCATCCTGCTGGCCACTTCCGCCATCGTGCTGCTGCTGTTCGCGCCGGTTCCGCCCATGGCGGTGCACATCAACATGTTCGGCAGCGTCGACAAGTTCGCTCTCATGGCGGTGCCGTTCTTCATCTTCGCCGGCGACCTGATGGGCCGGGGCGGCATCTCCCGGCGCATCGTCGCCTGGGTCCTCGCCGCCATCGGCGGCGTCCGCGGCAGCCTGGCGCTGACCGCGGTGGGCACCTGCACCGTGTTCGGCGCCATTTCCGGTTCCAGCCCCGCCACCGTGGCCGCGGTCGGGCGGCTGCTCTACCGGCCGCTGCGGGACGCCGGCTACGACGAGAAGTTCTCCACCGGCCTGCTGACGTCATCAGGCTCCATCGCCATCGTCATACCGCCGTCCATCGGCATGATCCTCTACGGCGTGTCGGCGCAGGAGTCGGTGGTGCTGCTGTTCGTGGCCGGCATCGTTCCCGGCCTGATCATGGCGCTGCTGATGGCCGCCTACATCTACGCGTTCGCCGTGAGGCACGGCATCCGCGAAGCCTCGGGGTTTTCCTTCCGGGAGTTCCTGTCGGCCACCAGAGATGGCGTGTGGGCCCTGGGCATGCCCGTCATCATCCTCGGCGGCATCTACGCGGGCGTCTTCTCTCCCACCGAGGCGGCCGGCATCGCCTGCGTCTACGCCATCGTGGTGACGCGTTTCGTCTACGGCGACATCGGCTGGAAGGGGATCTGGGACGTATCGGTCAACTCCATGTACCTGACGGCCCAGGTGCTGATCATCGTGGCCGCGGCCGGGGTCTTTTCGCAGCTTCTGACCATCAGCGGGGCGCCGCAGAGCATGGTCGCGATGATCCGGGACATGGATCTTCCGCCGTGGATGGCGCTCCTGGCCATCAACGTCTTCCTGTTGTTCGTGGGCTGCCTGCTCGATCCCGCCTCCGCGATCCTGGTGCTCACGCCGCTGCTCGCGCCCATCGCCGTCGCCATCGGCGTGGACCTGGTCCACTTCGGTATCATCATGACCGTGAACCTGGCCGTCGGCATGTTCACGCCGCCCTTCGGACTCAACATCTTCGTCACCCAGGCACTGTTCAAGGCGCCGCTGAAGAGCCTCTACCCGGGGCTCGTGCCGTTCATCGTCATCAACGTGGCGGCGCTGTTGATCATCACCTACATTCCCGAGCTGTCGCTGTTCCTGACCCGTTACCTGGGCTGAATTTCCCGATACCCCATGGCCAAGGATTCCGGTTTGCCGGTCAGCGTCATCATCCCCACCTACAACCGTTGGCCCCTGGTCGGCGAGGCCATCGACTCGGTGCTGGCGCAGACCACGAGCGAGTACGAGCTGATCGTGGTGGACGACGGGTCCACGGACGAGACCCCCGGCCGGCTGCGGGGCTACGGCGAAAAGCTCACCGTGCTAAGCCAGAGCCGCCGCGGCGTGGCCGCCGCCCGGAACCTGGGAGCCACCCACGCCTCCGGCCGGTATCTCGCCTTCCTGGACTCCGACGATATCTGGCACCCTCGGAAGCTTGAGCGCCAAGTCGCCTTCATGGAATCCAGCCCGGAGGTGGAGATCTGCCAGACCGAAGAGATCTGGATACGCAACGGCGTGCGCGTGAACCCGAGGAACAAGCACCGCAAGCCCTCCGGCGACATCTTCCGCGCCAGCCTCGAACTCTGCCTGGTGAGCCCTTCGGCGGTGATGATGCGGCGGGACCTGTTCGAGCGGGTGGAGGGCTTCGACGAGTCGCTTCCGGTGTGCGAGGACTACGACCTGTGGCTGCGCATCGCCAAGGACATCGAGATTCCGCTGATCCCCGAGGCGCTGGTGACCAAGCGGGGAGGACACGCGGATCAGCTCTCCCGCTCCACCTGGGGACTCGACCGCTTCCGCGTCCAGTCCATTGCCAAACTCGTCGAGGCGTGTCTGGACGAGGAGAAGACCGAATGGGCCTTGGAGGCCATGGCGAAAAAGGTTACGATTCTCGCTCGGGGGTTCCGCAAGCGTGGCCACGAAGCCATGGCGCGCGAATATGAGGAGCGGCTGCGCCAGGCATCAGGCCGCGTCAAGACACTACTTGGCTAAGGATCGACACCAACGCCCCGAACCGTCATTCCCGCGGAGCTGGCTGTGTCGATACTCATGAGGCAACTACGTAACGGAACGTCATTCCCGCGGAAGCGGGAATCCAGGGGTGGGGAGGGGTCAATAGGCCGTGTTTCCCCGCCGCGCCCCGCCTGGATTCCCGCTTCCGCGCGAATGACGTATCCGGGGTTGGAGAAATGAGCGAGATGGCACTGCCCGAAGAAGTCACGAGCTACGCCCGTGAGCGCGGTATCCACGCCCAGGGCGTCGAGCGCTGGCTGGCGCTGGGCGAGGAAGACCAGCGGGCGCTCCTCGAGCTCGCGCGCGGCCTACGGCTCGGCGGCAACCACTTCAACGATTTCCTGGACTGGTGCGTGGAAATATCGTTGCGCGACGGCTGTTCCATCGCCGCCATCATGGACCGCAAGGAACTCGCGCCGACCCTGTCCGACGGCCGCATGGGCCGCAACGACAGGCTCAAGCACGCCAAGGAAGCGCTCCGGCGGCTGCGCTATCCGCGCCTCACCCGCATCGAGGACGAGGTCCGCGCCCGGCTCCGCGGCCTCAAGCTCGACCCGCGCATCCGCATCACCGTGGCGCAGGGACTCGAAGGAGGCCTCACGGTGGAGCTGCAGGCCGGCAGCGCGGAGGCGCTGGGCCGTTTGGCCCGTGAAGTGGAGTCCCTGGCCGATAACGATTCCACCAGAGAGGTATTCGCGCTCATGGAAGGGAAAGAAGTTGCAGCCGTATCGGCCTGACAGGGTCATCGTGGAGAGCGGCGCCGAAGGGTCGGCGATCTTCGACAACCTGCGGAGCGCCCTGCCCGACGTGCCCTTCGTGACCGTGCCGGACCCCCAGCGCTACTGGGCCGAGCGCGACGGCGCCGCCGACCCCATCTCCCGGGGCAAGCGCGACCTGCTGCTCATGCGCCACAAGGGCAGGTTCCTCAAGGCCTGTCCGGGCAGCGACGGCCAAGTGTGCTGCAACTACTTCATCATCAATTTCGCCAGCAACTGCCCCATGGACTGCAGCTACTGCTACCTGCAGGACTACCTCGCCGAGAACCCGGCCCTCAAGGTGTTCAGCAACGTCGACGACCTCCTCACGGAGACCCGGGACCTGCTGGCGAAGCACCGGGGCTTCCTCTTCCGCATCGGCACAGGCGAGATCACCGACAGCCTGGCGCTGGAGCCCCTCATCGGCTTCGCCGCCGCCACCGTGCCGTTCTTCGCCGAGCAGCCCAACGCGCTGCTGGAGCTCAAGACCAAGAGCAGCCACGTCGACAGCCTGCTCGGTCTCGACCCGAAGGAGCGGGTGGTGGTCTCCTGGTCCATGAACCCCCAGGCCGTCATCGACGCCGACGAGGACCTCACCGCCTCGCTCGAAGAACGCCTGGACGCCGCCTACCGCTGCCAGCAGGCCGGCTACAAGCTCGGCTTCCACTTCGACCCCATGGTGGAATACCCCGGATGGGAAGAAGACTACCGCGACCTGCTGCACCAAATCTTCACCCGCCTGGACCACCGGCGCATGGCCTGGACCAGCATGGGCGTCCTGCGCACCACCCCGTCGCTCAAGCGCGTCATGCGCCAGCGCTTCCCCGCCACCCGCATCCTCTCCGGCGAGCAGGTCCCGTGCCCCGACGGCAAGATGCGCTACTTCCAGCCCCTGCGCGTCGCCATGTACCGCAAGATGCGCCAATGGATCCGCGAGGCCGCCCCGCTGGTGCCCATCTACCTCTGCATGGAGACACGCGAAGTGTGGGACCAGGTGTTCGGCTACTTCCCGAGCTGCGGCAAGGAGTTGGGAAACGAGTTGGTGGGGGCGGAAACCGTAAATGGTGATGCCAGAGGCTAATTGCGGGAGTCATAGGCGAGAGTGGCTGTTGTCAATCATTACTCGGTTGGGGTATGCCGGCCGTCTCTTGGAGAGAAAATGGAAGAGAACTATCAGTTGTTGCCGATCGATAAAATTTCATTCGACACGGAGAATCCTCGAATACGGATGGCATTGCAAAAATACGGACACCAGTTGAACGCTGAGCGCATTCATTTCGCCCTGCGATCCGCTACGGACGGCGACAGGGGCGCCTCCTCTTACACACACCTCAGGGATTCGATCCTTGCTAAACCCGGAATAACCGTGCCCGTCACCGTCACAATGACCGGTGGCGACTTTGTATGTATCGACGGGAACACTCGACTAGCCATCTACAAGCAGCTTCAGAAAGAGGGAGTAGACGGTCCTTGGGCGACGATTAAGGCAATAGTGTTGGAAAACGCGGATCAGCGTGATGTCGAAACTGTGCGCGTCTCCGCTCATTTGGTGGGAGCCCGAGAGTGGCCCGCCTACGAAAAGGCCCGCTATCTCCATTATTTGCGCAATCAGAAGTTCATGGACTACAGCGAGATGATCGCCCTCTGTGGAGGCAACAAGGTCGATATCGAGCGACAGATGTACGCATACCAGGACATGAACGAGTACTACCGGGACGTAGTCGACGACACAGCTTTCCACATCGACCGGTTTAGCGGATTCGTGGAGCTCCAAAAACGCGGGGTCAAGGAAGCAATCTACGCCGCTAACTTGGACCTAAAGGATTTTGGAGAATGGATTCGGGACGGGAAAATATACCGCTTGGCTGATGTCCGTTCGTTGCCTAAGGTCCTTCGAAACGATGAGGCGCGAGAGATATTCCTGTCCGGCGGGCCCAGGTCTATCGAGGCTGCGATGGCTGCGATCGATCGACAGTCAGAGCAAGCCGACAAAGGAGCCACCGGCGCGACCACCCTGGACGCCGCGTCCGTATTCCAGTTGGCAGAGGTCCTGACGCGGCGCATCAACGATATGCCGTATTCGGAAGTGAGGGCGCTACGGAACAAAGAACGCGAAGAAGCGGAAGACCAGGTCCGGTGTCTCGAAGACCTAGCGGAACGCGTACGAGCCTTGATCGAAGATGTCTCAGAGTGAACTTCATCGAAATCTGGTCGTCCGGGTCACGGAGGCGCTGGAGGTGCGGTATCCCGAAATATCTATAGTGACGGATCTCCAGAATCGGCCGGGAGACCCAATACCGCCACTGATTGGCGGGTATCGACCGGACGTGTATGGCACGAAGACCATTCCCGAATTGGAGGTGATTGCGGATGCTAAGACTGATAGAGACGTGGACAGAAAGCACACACACGACCAATTGGAGGCGTTTGTTGACTACTTGGAGGGAAGTCTCAGGGGAGTAGTCGTTTTGGCAGTGACGGGCTGTACGGCGGACCTTGCTAAGACGGTGTTGTGGTTTACACATCGTCGCGCAGGGCCGTTGCGTACAAACTTTGAAGTTTTTGATGGTTGCGACTTTTGGACCCTTGATTCGAAAGGGAATGTCCGGTGGCGTTTAGGTTAAGAAGACCCCCAAAGCTGGTAGGAAAACATCAAGCCTATCCGTACCAATTGGACGCGGTGAGGGCGGTGGAGAACCTGCCCTATGCTGCAATTTTTCACGAACAGGGTCTTGGAAAGACAAAGATTGCGGTCGATTTGATGTTGCGTTGGTTGTCGGACGATGTGGTGGATACGGTATTCGTAATTACCAAGAAAACACTGGTTCGTAACTGGGCCAATGAAATCAGCAATCACACGTACGTTACGCCACGAGCCTTGACCGGAAATCGACGGGAGAACAGTATTGCTCTGAACTCCCCGGTCCTGATCTACCTTCTCAACTATGAAGTGATTTCCGCGAATGTCGATTTGATTCGCGAGTTTCTAGGGACGTGTCGGGTGGCGGGGATATTGGATGAAAGTCAAAAGATCAAAAACCCCGAGGCCCGCATTTCGGTGTGCCTTCACTCAATCGCGGAGCGGTTCGTGCGTCGGGTGATCATGACCGGGACGCCAGTGGCAAACCGGCCTTTCGATATCTGGTCGCAGGTACGCTTTTTGGATGCAGGTAGGGCGCTTGGCAGCTCGTTCGAAACCTTCAGAGCAGAGTTGGACCTACCGAGTCGAGGTGCTCATCAACGCGGAACTATGTCGGAGCGCGATCGAGGTGACGGCGGGGGAGCGGAGTCTTATGGCGGCAGACTGTCGAGGGTGATGGAGAGGATACGAAACTTCACGGTACGGGAAACAAAGGAGACAGCCGGCCTCGCCCTTCCGGACAAGACCATACGAACCGTGTCTGTCGACCTAGCGCCGCACCAATCGGTCATTTACGCGTCGTATCGCGATGCCTTGATGTATGAAATCCGGGGGAGAGACGGGTTAACTACGGACGACGCGGAGAACCTTCTCAAGCGACTGTTGCGCTTGGTACAGTGTGCATCCAACCCGGGACTGGTGGACGACGGGTACGAGGAAGAGCCGGCTAAGTTGTCACGTCTCTTGCAGTTGGCCGAGGAAGTAGACCTCCGGGTTCACAAGGCGATTGTCTGGACGTGTTTCGTAGAGAACGTCGAATGGCTGAGCGCGCAATTGTTGGAACTGCGGCCAGCCAAGGTGCACGGGGGAATGACTGTCGATGAGAGAAATAGATCAATTGATCGATTCTCCGCGGACAATACCTGCCGGGTCTTGGTCGCGACGCCCGGCGCGGCGAAAGAGGGGTTGACGTTGACCGCGGCGAATCACGCGGTCTTCTACGATCGAGGGTTCAGTTTGGATGATTACCTGCAGGCTCAGGATCGCATCCACCGAATCTCGCAAAGGGTTGACTGTTTTGTGCATAACTTGATTGCGCGAAACACAATTGATGAGTGGATCGATCAGCTGTTGCACGCCAAATATGAGGCCGCGCGGGTGACGCAGGGAGACATATCATCGGAGGAGTTTGATACGTCGATCATCTTTGACCTGCCCGATCAATTGCTTAAGGTTCTGTCACCCGCACCTAGTGAAAACGACTCCAAACGAGAGGTTGTATAGTATGGACCAGAAACACGTCACGATCCTGGGGGAAGCGGTCCCTGTCGCGAGTGGGGAGGTGGACATCTATAAGCTGAAATTTCTTCGCGACAATCCTAGGGTATACGCGTGTACCCACGGAGAGCCAGGGTTCGAGGACCGAACGGAGGAGGAACAACAGGAGTTGATTCTTGAACGCTTGCGCGAAGAACCTAGTGTGAGGAACCTGGTGCCCGATGTAAAGCGACACGGCGGACTAATTGAACCGATTTTTGTTCGCAACGACACCATGGAGGTAATTGAGGGCAATTCGCGCTTGGCGGTCTACCGACTTCTGGACCAACGGAACGAAGAGGGGGAGTGGGGGCGAGTCCAATGCGAACTAGTGAGTAGTCTGACAGAGGATCAGCAAGCGGCTTTTCTCAACCAGGTTCACGTCAAGGGGAAGACAAAGTAGTCCGCTTACGAGAAGGCGAATTTCGCATACGTCCGGCGGGAGCGAGGATGGAAGCTTGACAAGATAGCGACCGTGTTTGGAGAGTCGGTGGGGACGATTCGGACCCGGACGCGAGTCATTGAGCTGATGAAGGAGAATTTGGACAACCAACGCGACCATTTCAGTTATTACGACGTCTTGGTTCGAAAAGGAACGATCGACGAGGTGATGAAGAAGGACAAAGGGCTGCGAGCGTGTTTGTTGCGCACCATAAGGGAGTTCGGTTCGAAGGAGGAGAACAACGACTTCACGGCACAGGAACTTCGTGCGAAACTGCCCGTGGTGGTACGGAAGCCGAAAGTGCTCAGACGTTTTGTCGCCGGGAAGGTCGATTTGGACGACGCGTACCGCGCGGCGAAGATCAGTGAAGTAGAAGAGAGGCTCAAACAGGCGTGCACTGTCCTAGACGACGTTTCCGGTAGGGACGTTAGTGAGCTTGACGTAGGCCGCTTCAACGCGGTGAGACAAGCGTTCCGGAAATTAGCGAAACAGGTCGACCGTGTCGCAAACATCATCAAACAAGCTGAGACTGATGGCGAAGAAAAACGTGCTGCTGGTTGAACCGGCTTACCCGAATAAGTATCCGCCGTTGGGCCTGATGAAGTTGGCGGCGTACCACGGTCCGCGGGGCCGCGGAGACGTAGTGCGCTTCATCAAGGGGCCATCGCCGGCCGTGTTGGAAGACGTGTGGGACCGCGTTTATGTCGGTACGCTTTTCAGTTTTGAATGGGAGAGAACGGCGAGTGCGATTGACTTCGCGCTGAGGGCGGCCGGAAGTCAACCCGAACGGGTGTTTGTGGGTGGGATCGCGGCCTCGTTGATGTACGAGGAATTTCTGAAGGAGCCACGCTGGGCGGGGGTGCGGTTTATAAAGGGCTTGCTCGACGGAGCGCCCTCAACGGCGTTGAGGTTGTCGGAGGAGAATCACGATTTCGGGTTTGGCGATGTGGAGAGCGAACCGATCGAGGAACGGGTTCCGGATTACGATATCTTGGGACACGTTGCGTACAAATATCCGGTGGTTGACGCGTACTTCGGTTACGCCTCGCGAGGCTGTGTCCGGCGATGCGCCTTCTGCGGTGTGCCCAAACTCGAAGGAGGACAGCGTGAGATGCCACCGCTGTCGAGACTCGTAGGGGAAGTGGATAGGCTGTACGGGCCGCGGAAAGACTTGGTCCTCATGGACAACAACCTCACCGCGTCCGGCCGGTTCAAGGAGATCATCGCGGAAATTCGTGACTTGGGTTTCACTCCGGGCGCTACGATCCGGCGCGACGGGGGTCGTCCCGTGAAACGGCGCGTCGATTTCAATCAGGGTGTGGATGCCCGGATTCTGGCGAAATCCCCGATGTTCCTGCGGGAGATATCAACGATCGCAATCAGCCCGTTACGTATTGCCTTCGATCATCTTGGTGTTCGGAAAGTCTATGAAACCTCTATCCGAATGGCGGCGGACAATGGAATCACCTCGTTGTCAAATTACATGCTCTACAACTTCAAGGATACGCCCCGAGACCTCTACGACAGAATGCGACTCAACATAGCCCTCAATGAAGAGCTCGGGATCCGTATTTGGTCCTTCCCCATGCGTTATCAACCAGTTACCCTAAAGGACCGATCGCACGTCGGTGAACACTGGAATCGGTATTACCTGCGGTCATTTCAGATCATGCTCCAAGCGACCGGGGGCATTGTCAGCGGCAATCCGTCCTTTTTTGCTAAAGCGTACGGGGAGAATGCCGAAGCGTTTGAAAGGCTGTTAGCTCTTCCGCACGCGTTCATTTTCCACAGGGACTACTATGAGCGAGGGGACGGGCGACCGGTTTTCGAGGAGTACCGGCGTCTCCGGAAGCGCCTCTCCCACCGCCAAGAAGAAGAACTATACGGGCTACTGGCGGGACCGTCCGGAACGGTGGGGGGGCGATCGGGCTACTACCGAGATCTTGCGAAAGATCCTTCCGTCGACCGCCGCATTCGGGACGTCGTCGAGTTCCATGCGCTAGCGGCGAGGGAGGACGCTAAGCTTGATGGCGCTCGAATCCTGAGCCGACTCCCATCTGATGCTGATTTTGTCATACCGAAGGACGACGAGCTGGTAGAGGACGCCGGCCTCTTTGATCACGGGGATGGAAGGGATTCACGGTAGAGCGAGGAACGCATAGCCCGATGGTGGGAAGAAAAACATGATAGACCCGAGAGGCAGGGAGGTGTTGGTTGGTACCGGGATCCTGGATTTAGTTACGTTCGGGATGTATGGTAATCCCTTGGCGATTTATAGGGAATATGTTCAAAACGCGGCCGATTCAGTAGAAGCGGGCAACGTCGCTGACGGGCGGGTGGAAATTGACATCGATGTTGAGGGCCTACGCGTGACCGTTCGGGACAACGGGCCAGGATTGTCGCATGACATGGCGGTCAATGCATTACTCCCGATTGGGGACAGTGAAAAACGGCGGGCTACCGACCGAGGTTTCCGTGGGATCGGACGCTTGTGTGGTTTGGCATTTGCTGAAACGGTTACATTTGTGACGCGCGAAGGCGGTGGACGACCACCTACGCGGGTCGTGTGGGATGGAACAAAACTGCGTGCTCAACGCGGCGCGGCAGGCGGTTCGGAAGATGTTATCCGGAACTGCACGGCAGTCGACGTGTGTTCCGGGCAAGATTATCCACCGAACTTTTTCGAGGTGCAGATAGCGGGTATTGGGCGTCACGCCGCGGGGTTGATATTAAATCGAAACGCGGTCAGGAAGTACATTAGTGAAGTATGCCCCGTGCCGATGTCCTCATCGTTCCCTTACGCTGCTAAGATTCGTAACCTCTTTCAGGAAACCAGGAAGCCGCTGGTGTTAGACGTGGCGGTTGACAAGGAAGGCAGCGACGTCAGGCGGCTGGACGGCGCCACCATTCGATTCTCTTCCGCGCGCCAAGACGAGTTCAGGGAGTTCCAAGGGTTTCGGGTCCCGTCGGTGGATACTGAGGACACGGCGGCTATAGGATGGGTCGCACATTCGTCGTATCTGGGGGCGCTACCGAAGGAGATTGGGATCAGAGGGTTGCGTGCCCGCGTAGGAAATATTCAAGTCGGTGACGAGTCTGTGTTCGACAGCGTCTTTCCAGAGGAGCGTTTTAATAGGTGGTGTGTGGGTGAGGTTCATATCGTGGACTCAAGAATCGTTCCTAACGCGCGGCGTGATTACTTTGAGCCCGGGCCCCATGTTAGGAACCTGGAGAACCACTTGGGAAGGATCGCGCGGGAGATTGCTTCGCGGTGTCGGAAGGCGTCAACGGTGCGCCACGAGGATCGTCGGTTTCAATCCATGATAGCACAATTGGAAGAGACGTACGAACTTGTATGTTCTGGTTACTTGGCTCGACGAGACGCTGGCCGGTTGGCTGATCTAGCGTCGGAACGGCTCGCGGAACTTCGGGTGGAGTTGAGAGAGAGCGGCGGAGACGGCAAGAACAGTCTGGGGAGACTCAATGCGTTGGAGATGAGACTGCGGAGTTTCGACGCACCATGCGAATCGGAGCGATTTCGAGACGTGGCGGTGTCGGATGCGTTGGTATATCAGCGGGTGTTCAGCATCTTGACGGAAATTTGCCCCTCGCCGCGTGTTGCAAGGGAGATGATTGCGGCAGTGTTGGCGAGGGTCTAAGTGGTGGAGACGGTGGCAACCGTGGTGCGGTCTCGGTCTTTTGATGAGTTGTTCTGAGGAATACGGGAAATTGCAACTCGTCCCCGGAATCGCTATCCTGAACCAATGTTCGGCAGCAACTACGTCAAGAAGATCTTCGGCACCAAGAACGACCGGGAGGTCAAGCGGCTCAGGCCGGTGGTGGAGCACATCAACGGGCTGGAGCCGGAGTTCGAAAAGCTGACGGACGCGGAGCTGCGGGAGAAGACCGACGAGTTCCGGCGGCGGTTGGCGGACGGCGAGGGCCTGGACGACCTCCTGCCGGAGGCGTTCGCCGCCACCCGGGAGGCTTCGCGCCGCACCATCGGGCTGCGCCACTTCGACGCCCAGCTCATCGGCGGCATGGTGCTGCACGAGGGCAAGATCGCCGAGATGAAGACCGGCGAGGGCAAGACCTTGGTGGCGACGCTGGCGTTCTACCTGAACGCGCTCACCGGCAAGGGCGTGCACCTGATCACGGTCAACGACTACCTGGCCCGGCGCGACGTTCAGTGGATGGGCCCCATCTACCATGCGTTGGGGCTGTCCGTGAGCTCCATCGTCCACGACGCGAGCTACCGGTTCGACCCCACCTACATCACCAAGGACTACCGCTACCTGAACCTGCGGCCGGTGTCGCGCCAGGAGGCCTACCGGGCGGACATCACCTACGGCACCAACAACGAGTTCGGCTTCGACTACCTGCGCGACAACATGAAGTTCGCGCTGGAAGAGTACGTCCAGCGGGAGCTCAATTTCGCGGTGGTGGACGAGGTGGACAACATCCTCATCGACGAGGCGCGCACGCCGCTGATCATCTCCGGGCCGGCGGAGGAGTCCACCGACAAGTACTACACGCTCAACCGCATCATCCCCAAGCTCCAGCGGGGCGCGGTGACCCAGGGCGATCCCTCCCAGGAAGACCGGGAGGCCATCTTGGCCCAGGGGGACTACACCATCGACGAGAAGGCCAAGACGGTTGCCCTCACCGATGGCGGCGTGGCCAAGGTGGAGCGGCTGCTGGGGGTGCACAACCTCTACGACCCGCGCCACATCGATACGCTGCACCACGTGAACCAGGGCCTGAAGGCCCACAACATCTTCAGGCGCGACGTGGACTACGTCATCAAGGACGGCGAGATCATCATCGTCGACGAGTTCACCGGGCGGCTCATGCCGGGGCGGCGCTGGTCCGACGGGCTGCACCAGGCGGTGGAAGCCAAGGAGGGGGTGCACATCCGCGAGGAGAACCAGACCCTCGCCACCATCACCATCCAGAACTACTTCCGCATGTACGCCAAGCTCGCGGGCATGACCGGCACGGCCGACACCGAAGCCCCCGAGTTCAAGAAAATCTACGACCTCGACGTGCTGGTGGTGCCCACCCACCGGCCCATGGTGCGCATGGACCACGCCGACGTGGTGTATCGCACGGAGAAGGAGAAGTACGAGGCCGTGGTGGAGGAGATCGCCGAGTCCCACGCCAAGGGGCAGCCGGTGCTGGTGGGCACGGTGTCGGTGGAGAAGTCGGAGCTGCTTTCGTCGATGCTCAAGAAACGCAAGGTCAAGCACAACGTGCTCAACGCCGTGAACCACGAGGCGGAAGCGTCCATCATCGCCCAGGCGGGCCGTTTCGGCGCGGTCACCATCGCCACCAACATGGCCGGCCGCGGCACCGACATCCTGCTTGGGGGGAACCCCGAGTTCCTGGCGCGTTCGGACATGGAAAACGAGTGGATCACCCGCGCCGCCAAGCTGCCGCTCCAGGGACAGCAGCGCTACGAGGACGCACTGCGTGAGTTGAAGGAACGATACGACGAGCAGATGCGCCATGTCACCGAGCGCTACAAGGCGGAGTCGGAAGTACACGAGAATCAGCGTGGCGACGCGTTGCGCAGCTTCACCGAGATCCAGAACCGGCTCATGGCGCTGTCGCCCTTCCGGGACCTGCGGGAGGAGTACGAACGGGTCTCCTCGTCCCAGCTTATCGACGCCTTGCACAGCTACCGCAACATCCCGGAGTCCTACGTCGAGATGAAGGAGAGCCTCGACGAGGCGGTGCTGGCCCATAGTGGGGTGGACGAGTCCGCCCGGCGCGAGTTCAGCGAGGCCAGCAAGGCGTTCGGCTCCTTCGTCGAGCGCTGGCAGAGCGCCGACGGCCAGCGGCCGCAACTGCTGGAGGCCGTCGACGACAGCCGGCGGATGTACGAACAGCGGCTCGAGGAGTACGAGTTCGTGGTCACCCGCTCGGTGGTTTCCCAGGGCGAGGAGGCCGCGCTGGTGCGGGAGTTCGAGGCCAACCGCACCGCCTTCGAGGAGGCCGAGGCCCACTGCGAGGCGCTGCGCATCCCCTACGAGAAGGACAGCCGAGCGGCCCACGAGGCCTACGAGTCCAAGCGCCAGGAATACGTACAGGCGGTGGAGGAAGTGCGCGAGGAATTGGAGAAGGCCCCCGAAGCCTACAGCAACCGCTACGACGAAATCCTCGCCGGCTACCAGGGCAACTCCTCCACGGAGCGCGAGAAGGTGGTGGGCGCCGGCGGACTCCAGATCATCGGCACCGAGCGCCACGAGAGCCGCCGCATCGACAACCAGTTGCGCGGCCGCGCCGGACGCCAGGGCGACCCGGGCGCGTCGCGGTTCTTCCTGTCGCTGGAAGACGACCTCATGCGCATCTTCGGCGCCGACCGCATGCAGGGGATCATGAACCGTCTGGGCATGGAGGAGGGGGTTCCCATCGAGCACGGGCTCGTGAGCCGGGCCATCGAGAACGCCCAGAAGAAGGTGGAGGCGCACAACTTCGACATCCGCAAACACCTGCTGGAATACGACGACGTCATGAACAAGCAGCGCGAGGTGGTCTACGGCCAGCGCCGGGACGCGCTCGCGGGCGACAAGCTCAGGGACGACGTGCTGGAGATGGCCACCCAGCTTGCCGAGGAAACGGCGCAACGCTTCGTGGACAAGCAGGCCATGGCGTCGGAGTGGGACGTTGTGGGTCTGGCCGAGAGTCTCCGGGGCCGCTTCAACGTGCGGCTGGAGCTCACCCCCGAGGAGATGGAGAGCCTCAACGCCGATGACATCGAGGAAAAGGTCGTCGACCTGGTCACGGAGAGCTACGCGGACAAGGAGGAGCGGCTGGGTCCGGAGCTAATGCGGCAGCTCGAGCGGATCATCATGCTCCAGACCATTGACGTCCTGTGGAAGGACCACCTCCTCAACATGGACCACCTCAAGGAGGGCATCGGCCTGCGTGGCTACGGCCAGAAGAACCCGCTGCACGAGTACCAGCGGGAAGGGTACGAGCTGTTCCAGGAGATGTCCGACCGCATCCCTGAAGACGTGGTCGGGAAGCTCTTCACCGTGGAGGTGGACCAGGAGCGCTCGGCCACCGAGCTGGAAGAGTTGGAAACCCGGCAGGCGCCGCGCCAGATGATGCTGAGCCACGGCGACGGCGAGGGGCCGGAGCGCGTGTCCACGGTGCGGCGGGACGGCGACAAGGTGGGGCGCAACTCACCCTGTCCGTGCGGCAGCGGCAAGAAATACAAACGATGCCACGGCAAGTGAAGACCCCCACCGGGGTACCCGGTTTCCGCTTCGCGGGCGTGGCGTGCGGCCTCAAGCAGAGCGGGCGCAAGGACTTGGCTCTCATCGCCTCCGAGGGCCCGGCCGCCGCGGCCGCCGTGTTCACGAAGAACCGCGTCAAGAGCCCCAGCGTCACCGCGGGCGCGCAGCACGCGCGCTCGGGGCAGCTCCAGGCGGTGGTGGTCAACAGCGGCAACGCCAACGCCTGCACCGGTCCGGGCGGGCTGCGGGACGCCGAAGCCATGTGCGCCGAGACCGCGCGGCACCTGGGTATCGACGCGCGGCGGGTGCTGCCGTCCTCCACCGGCATCATCGGCGTGCGCCTGCCCATGGACAAGATCAACCGCGGCATCGCCGATGCCGCGGCGGCGCTCGCGCCCGACGCCCTGCAGGACGCCGCCCAGGCCATCATGACCACGGACAACGGCGCCAAGATCGCGGCGGCCACGTGCCGCGTCGGCGGCCGCCCCGTGCACATCGCCGGCATCGCCAAGGGCGCGGGCATGATCGCCCCCAACATGGCCACGATGCTGTGCTACGTGCTCACCGACGCCGCCGTCGCTCCGGCCGCTCTGCGCCCCATGGTGCGGCGGGCCACCGACTCGACCTTCCACGCCATCACCGTGGACGGCGACACCAGCACCAACGACACCGTGCTGTGCCTGGCCAACGGCGTCGCCGGAAACCCCCGCATCACCCCCGGCGGCGAGGGCGAGGACGTGTTGGAGCGGGAGTTGACTCGAGTGATGAAGGAGCTGGCGCTCAAGATCGTGGCCGACGGCGAGGGCAGCAAGAAGCTCGTGGAGATCCGCGTGGACGGCGCTCGCACGGTGGCCGAGGCGCGCAAGGTGGCCTTCACCGTGGCCAACTCCAAGCTCGTCAAGACCGCCTTTTTCGGCGAGGACCCCAACATCGGCCGCTTCATGATGGCCATCGGCAACGCCGGCGTGCCCGTGGTGGAAGAGACCATCGACGTGGCCCTGGGCACCGTCAAGGTCGTGCGCCGGGGCTTGGCCGTCGGCACCCGCGAGTCCGCCGCCGCCAAGGTCATGCAGCGCCCGTCCTTCACCGTCCGCATCAACCTCGGCATGGGCGCCGCCGGCACGTCCGTATGGACCTCCGACCTCGGCCACGAGTACGTGCGCATCAATTCGGACTACCGGACCTGACGCCGATCCGCGATTCCCGAGAAAGGGGCCGTGTCGGAACACGTCAGGCACCAACGCCCCGAATCGTCATTCCCGCGAAAGCGGGAATCCAGGCGGGGAGGGGTTGGCCGACGAGGCCGTCAGCCCTGAAGTTTGCCCCGCAGAATCTCGTTCACCATCTGCGGATTCGCCTTCCCCCGCGTCGCCTTCATCACCTGACCCACCAGGAAGCCGAAGACCTTCTCCTTGCCGGCGCGGAACTCCTCCACCTGCGCCGCGCACGCCGCCAGCACCTCGTCCACCGCCGCGTCCAGGGCGCCGGTGTCGGACACCTGCTCCAGGCCCTTCTCCTTGACGATGGCGTCCGGCCCCTTGCCGGTCTCCAGCATGTCGTTGAAGACGGTCTTGGCGAGCTTTCCGCTGATCGTGCCCTCGTCCACCAACCGCACCATCCGCGCCAGATCGTCAGCCTCCACGGGCCAGCTCTCGATGCGCAGCGCGGCGTCCAGCTTGCGCTCCTTGAGCACCCGGAAGAGGTCGCCCATGAGCCAGTTGGCGATGGCCTTGGGATTGGCGTGGGCCTTGACCGCGGACTCGAAGTAGTCGGCCACGTCGCGCCGCTGCGTGAGGATGTCCGCGTCGTAGGCAGGCAGGCCGTACTGCTCCACGAAACGGCTCTGCCGCTCCTGCGCCAATTCGGGCAGGGTGGCGCGGATCTCGTCGATCCAGGCCTCGTCGATCTCCAGCGGCAGCAGGTCCGGATCGGGGAAGTAGCGGTAGTCGTGGGCGTGCTCCTTGGAGCGCATGGACCGGGTGACTTCCGCATCCGGGTCCCACAGCCGCGTCTCCTGCACCACCGTGCCGCCGTCGGAAAGCACCTGTCCCTGGCGCCGGATCTCGTGTTCCAGCGCCTTCTCCACCGCCTTGAAGGAGTTGAGGTTCTTGATTTCCACCTTGACGCCCAGCTCCTCGTCCCCCGCCTCTCGCAGTGACACATTGGCGTCGCAGCGAAAGCTCCCTTCCTCCATGTTGCCGTCGCACACCTCGAGGTACTCCAGGATCGAGCGCAGGGTCCTCAGGTACTCGCCGGCCTCGCCGGGGTTGCGCATATCGGGTTCGCTCACGATCTCCATGAGCGGCACCCCCGCGCGGTTGAGGTCCACCAGGCTGTGGTCGCCGCGGGCGTCGTGAATGTTCTTGCCCGCGTCCTCCTCCATGTGGATGCGGGTGAGCCGCACCCGCTTCGCGGCGCCGTCCACGCTCACGTCCACGTGGCCGCCCGTGCACAACGGCAGCTCGTACTGGCTGATCTGGTAGCCCTTGGGCAGGTCCGGGTAGAAGTAGTTCTTGCGCGCCCAGCGGCTGTGCCGGGCGATGGCACAGTGGGTGGCCAGCCCGGTGCGGATGGTGTGCTCCACCACCTTTCGGTTCAGCACCGGCAACACCCCCGGAAAGCCCATGCACACCGGGCAGGTATTCCGGTTCGGCCCCTCGCCGAAGCGGGTGGAGCAACCACAGAAGATCTTCGATTCGGTCAGGATCTGCGCGTGCACCTCCAGACCGATGACCGTTTCGTAGCTCATGGTTCCGCTGGGGTAACAGAAAGGCCGGGACGTCGCAATTCTTGACGCCTTCAACCCTTTGCTGTTACGGATCTCTCAGTCATTTCTGCCGCGTAGGGGCACGGCCCCGCCAAGGAGGAAGCATGGCCAATCTCGGGGGAAAATACGCCATCGTCGGCGTGGGCGAAACGCAAGTAGGCAAGCGTCCGGACGGAACCACGCACTCGCTGCATCTGGAAGCGATCCGTGCGTGTCTCGACGACGCGGGCATCCGCGGCGACGCGGTGGACGGTTTCGTCACCAACCAGCCGCTCAACGACGCTCACCGGAGCTACGCCGTGCGGCTGGCGCACATGGCCGGCATCACCCCGGTGTACGCCACCGACCTGGCCCTGGGCGGCGCCACGCCCATCGCCATGGTGCAGCACGCGGTCATGGCCATCGACGCGGGCATGTGCCACACGGTGGTGTGCGTGCACGCGCGCAAGCGCTCCACCGGCGACGCCACTCCCGGCTACCCCATCCGCCGGGGAGACGAGCACTGGGAGCGGCCCTGGGGGCACTTCGCCGCGGCGGCCGGGCACGCCCTGGCGGCCCAGCGCCACATGTACGAGTTCGGCACCCGCAGCGAGGACCTGGCGGAGATCGCCATCTCTACGCGCCGGCACGCGTCGCTGAACGCCAACGCCACCATGCGGAAACCCATCACGCTGGAGGACCACCAGCAGTCCCGCATGATCGTCGAACCGCTGCACCTGCTGGACTGCTCGCTGGAGTCCGACGGCGGCGGCGCCGTGCTGGTCACCAGCCTGGAACGCGCCAAGGACTTCCCCAGGCCGCCGGTGGTGATCCTCGGCATGGGCCAGCACCACCCCCATTTCAGCCTGCTGGACGCGCCCACCCTCACCACCCTGGGCGGCCGCAAGTCCTCGCGCATGGCCTACGACATGGCCGGCCTGGAGCCCAGGGACATGGACTTCGCCGAGCTCTACGACTGCTTCACCATCACCGCGATGATCACCCTGGAGGACTACGGCTTCTGCGAGAAGGGCGAGGGCAAGGACTTCGTCAAGGACGGCCGCATCGGCCTCGGCGGCGAGATCCCCCTCAACACCCACGGCGGCCTCCTGTCCCAGGCCCACCTGGAGGGAATGCTCCACCTCACCGAAGGCGCCCGCCAGCTCCGCGGCAACGACGTCGAGCCCGAGCGGCAAGTGGCCGACGCCAAGGTCGGCATCATCAGCGGACACGGCGGCAGCCTGGCCATGCATGCGTCGTTGATACTCGGGACGGCGTAAGGCGCGGCGCCTGCGACGCACAAGCGACGCCCAACATATCCAATCGTATAGGAGGTCACAGGTGAAAGCTGGCGAAGTGGTTTTTCAGAGGTTGCTCGATGGTAAGATTCAGTATGTGGTCCCGTTGTACCAACGTCCCTACAGTTGGGGCGAAAAACAATGGGAACAGCTCTGGAGCGACATTGTCGAAATCTACCGATTACAAGAACCGCGAAACCATTTTATCGGCTCCGTCGTCACACAACAGGTTACGACATCACCTGAGGGCGCATCCAAGTACTTGCTGATTGACGGCCAGCAACGCATGACTACTCTATTCATCTTGCTCAGTATCATTCGTGACCATGCCGGACAAGAAGATTACCCCAGTTTGGCGGCGGAGATACACAACAGTTGCTTGGTTAACCAGTACGCTACGGGGCCTGACCACACGAAATTTGTCCCTACACAAGGAGATCGGGACGCTTTTCAGGCACTGATAGTAGAAACAGAGCCCAATAGGGAACCTGCCGGTTGTGTTCGCCGAACCGCAATAGACGACGCTCGTAAGTACTTCAGTGACCAGGTGTTCGGCGAACGAAACGGCGGAGGCGCTTTCGATTTGCGGAACTTGTACCGCTGTATAGTAACCCATCTTGACATGGTAAGTATCCACCTAGATGCGCAAGACAGCCCCAACAGGATCTTCGAGAGTTTGAACAATACAGGTCTACCTCTCAGCGTCGCCGATCTGATCCGCAATTACCTCCTGATGAGTATTTCTGACGTGGATACTCAACAAAGAGAATACGAGAATTGTTGGCGACCCATGGAGCAGTTGTTTCCGGGTGAGCAGATTCCGACAGCTTTCTTTTGGAACTATTTGATGATGGATGGCAGCTTGCCACGCCAAGATGACACTTATGACGAGATAAAGGATAGGTTTCAGTCGCTGACCCCAGACGCGTCGGTCGAAAGGTTGAGAGATTTCTATCAATTTGCGCGCCATTACGCGAAGATCTCAGAAACAAAGTCGCATGACTCCGCGGATCCGAAGGCAATACAGAAGCTACTCTTGACGCCGGGGTCGTTGGACGCCGAACTAGGACTGGCGATGCGGTACTGGCGGTTGAAGCAATGGGACGTTGTCGTAGCGGACCCTTTTCTAATGAGGGCTATGGACCGAGCGGCAAAAGGAGAAATCGTACTCCGCGATGTGGTCGAAGTAGTGAAGTTGATCGAATCATTTGTGGTGCGGCGAACCATTTGCGGCGTCCCTACGAACTCGGTGCGGCGGATATTTGCACAGATGATCGAGCAAATTGACTGGGAGGATGTCGTTGGGAGCGTGAGGGGACATCTGTTAAATAATAGTTGGCCGACGGACGAAGAGTTCCGCTCGAGGATGCGGCAGTACAGGCTTTACAATAAGCAGCGTCTGAGCCGGACGCGACTAGTGCTATGGACAATAGAGTGTTGCCGTGGCCATAATGAAACCCCGGCGTTGACTGACGACATAACCATAGAGCATGTCATGCCTCAAACTCTGTCAGCAGAATGGGAGCGTGACCTTGGTGCAAGTGCAGCGGAGGTTCACGAGCAGTGGCTTGATACGATTGGGAATCTTACTCTCTCCGGGTACAATCCAACTCTGAGTAACAAACCATTCGCGGAGAAACAGCTTATTCTTGCAGATTCTCATTTCGCGCTGAACACGGCCATGCGCGATCAACGAGCTTGGGGTGAAGTAGAAATTCAGCGTAGGGGCGAAGGACTTGCGGCGGAAGCTGCGCTGATCTGGCAACGGTAGGGCTGCCCCTATAGGTTGGGTCGTAACGTGTGCCACTCCGTCGCCTGCTCGTAGGCGTACCCCAGCCGTAGCAGCGTGGCCTCGTCGAAGTGCTTCCCTATGATCTGCAGGCCTATGGGGAGGCCGTTGTCGTCGAAACCGCACGGCACTGACAGCGCGGGGAGCCCCGCCAGGTTTACCGAGATGGTGAGGATGTCCGAGAGGTACATTTGCAGGGGGTCGTGGGTCATCTCGTCGAGCTTGAAGGCGGTGGTGGGGCAGGTGGGGGCGACGATGGCGTCGCAGCGGCTCAGGGCCGATTCCATGTCCTGCTTCAGCAGCGTTCGTACCTTCTGTGCCTTGATGTAGTAGGCGTCGTAGTAGCCGGCGGACAGCACGTAGGTGCCGAGCATGATGCGCCGTTTCACTTCCTTCCCGAACCCCTGGGCGCGGCTCTTCATGTAGGTGGCGGTGAGGTCCGCGGCTTCGGCCCGGGGGCCGTAGCGCATGCCGTCGTAGCGCGCCAGGTTGGAGCTGGCCTCGGCGGCGGCGATGACGTAGTAGGCGGCCACGGCGTAGTCGTTCCGCGGGAGCGATACCTCGGTCACCACGGCGCCGGCCTTCTCCAGTTCCAGGATGCCCTGCCGCACCGCCTGCTCCACCTCGGGCTGTAGCCCCGCCGCGAAGAATTCCTTGGGAACGCCGATACGCATCCCCTTGACGTCGCCGGTCAGCGCGGCGGTGTAGTCGGGCACCGGCACGTCCACCGAGGTCGAGTCGGCGGGGTCGTGGCCGGCGATGGCCTGGAGCACCAGCGCGCAGTCGGTGACGTCACGCGTCATCGGCCCCACCTGGTCGAGCGACGACGCATAAGCCACCACGCCGTACCGGCTCACCCGTCCGTAGGTGGGCTTGAGGCCGACGATGCCGCAGAAGGCCGCCGGCTGGCGGATGGAGCCGCCGGTGTCCGTTCCCAGCGCGGCAATGCACTGGCCGGCGGCCACGGCGGCGGCGGAACCGCCGGAGGAGCCGCCCGGCACGTGGTCGAGGTTCCAGGGGTTGCGCGTGACGGCGTAGCCGGAGTTCTCGGTGGAGGAGCCCATGGCGAACTCGTCCATGTTGGTCTTGCCCACGGGCACCGCCCCCGCGTCCTTGAGGCGGCGCACCGCGGTGCCGTCGTAGGGCGGCGTGAACCCGTCCAGGATCCTGGACGCGCAGGTGGTGGCCACACCGTCGGTGAGGAGGACGTCCTTGAGGGCCACGGGGATGCCGAGCAGCTTCGACGGCGTGTCGCCCGCGGCGAAGCGTGCGTCCGCCTGGCGCGCGGCTTCCATGCCTTGCTCGCGGCACACCGTGAGATAGGCGCCGATGGCGTGGTCCGTGGCGTCGATGCGCGCGAACAGCGCTTCCGCCAACTCGACGGCGCTCAACTCCCGGCGGCGCAGGCGGTCATGCAGTTCATGGATGCTGAGAAGACACGGATCGGTGGTCATGGCGCCCTTCGACTTCGCTCCGCCCGCGTTGCGCTACGCTCAGGACGAACGGAGGATACACCAACCGTTCGTCCTGAGCGTAGCGTAGCGAAGTCGAAGGACGCCATCTTCAAGGATGCCATTCCGCACGAAGAGAAACGCCATCCCGCACCAAGGCGACCGGTCAAAGGAACGCTGAGGTCGTGAACCGTCATTCAATGATTTTCGGGACGCTCAGGAAGTCGTCGTCCCGTGCGGGGGCGTTGCGCAGCATGTCCTCGGTCCGCGGCTGGTTGACGACCCGGTCCGGGCGCAGGACGTTGACCACGTCCACCGCGTGGGACTGGGGCTCGACGCCGTCGGTGTCGAGCTCGCTCAGCTTGTCCATGTATTCGAGGATGCGGTCGAGTTCGCCGGCAAGCCTTTCCTGCTCGTCCTGAGCGAGATCCAGGCGCGCGAGGGTGGCGACGTGCCGGACCTCTTCGCTGGTGATTTTCACGCCGATTTCTTATCATGCGGGTCGAATGCCCGGCAAACGAACCCTCCCCGAACCCTCCCGTCCCGGCCGGTTGCTCGCTCCGGAGCGCCGCGGACCCGACGGCACCGTCTTTGAAATGGATGCGCTCGCGCGCGGCTTCCGGCGCATCGCCGGGGTGGACGAGGTCGGGCGCGGTCCCCTGGCGGGGCCGGTGGTGGCCGCGGCGGTGGTGTTCGAGTCCGGCGTCTTCAATCCCGACGTCAAGGATTCCAAGCTGCTGACGCCCAAGAAGCGCGAGCGTCTTGTCGGGTGGATACAGGGCCACGCGGTTGCCTGGGCCGTGGGGGTTGCCGATCCAGGCGAGATCGACCGCCTCAACATCCTGCGCGCGAGCCTGCTGGCCATGGCGCGGGCGGTCCGGGGCCTGGAAGTCGCGCCGGACTTCCTCATGATCGACGGTCCCTACGGCATTCCCACCGCCAGCCTGCTGGAGGATGACGGTTACCCTACCGCGCCGCCGGCGCAGCGCACGATCAAGGGCGGGGACCGGGTGTGCTTCTCCATCGCGGCCGCATCGATCATCGCCAAGGTGGCCCGGGACCGCATGATGGTGGAGTTGGACGCCGCGTATCCGGAGTACGGGTTCGCCAGCCACAAGGGCTACCGCAGCCGCCGCCACTCCGAGGCTTTGGACCGCTACGGTCCCTGTCCCGTCCACCGGCGGAGCTTCAAGCCCGTGCGGGATTGGGTGGAACAACGCGCTCCAACGTCGCTGTTGCGGGAAGGCTTGCCGGTGCCGCTCTCAGGTGCCACAAAATGAGGAATGAGTGATCCGCGGCAGTCCCTGGGCAAGGCGGGCGAAGAACTCGCCGAACGCTACCTCAAGCGCCAGGGCTACGCCATCGTCGAACGCAACTACCGGTGCCCGTTGGGCGAGATCGATCTGATCGCACTCGACAAACGCGCCGTGGTGTTCGTCGAGGTGAAGACTCGCAGGGTGGACACGGCGGGCGCGCCGCTGGAATCGGTCAACGGCGCCAAGCAGCAGCGCTTGAAGCGCGCCGCGATGCACTATCTCAACAGACATCACTTGCATGACCGGGACGTGCAGTTCGACGTGGTCGGCATTTCGTTGCGTTCGGACCCGCCGGCGGTGCGCCACGTCCGGCGTGCGTTCGATTTCTCGGAGCCATAGGGGTGTCGGCGGCGAACACGCCATCGGAAGGGACGAAGGATGATTGACGTCAGGATCTTGCGCGAGGACCCGGACGGGGTGCGCGAGCGCATGGCGGCCAGAGGCGGGGACATCGACTGGGAGGCGGTGCTGGCCGCGGACCGGGAGCGGCGGGAGACCCTCGCCCGCTGGGAGCGGCTCAAGGAGCAGAAGAACAAGCTCTCGGGCGAGATCGGCCGCCTCAAGAAGTCGGGGGATGACGCCTCGGCGCTCATGGAAGAGATCGGTACCGTCAGCAAGGAGCTCGACGCGCTGGACGGGCCGCTGAGCGAGACCGAGCAGCGCTTCAGCGCGTCCATGCTCGACATTCCGAACCTGCCGGATCGCGGCGTGCCCGTGGGCGAATCCGAGGCCGACAATCCGGTGCTGCGGCAGTGGGGCGAGGCGCCGGAATTCGGCTTCACTCCCAGGAACCACTGGGAAGTCGGCGAGACCCTGGGCATCCTCGACTTCGCCCGCGGCGCCAAGCTCGCGGGCGCGCGCTTCACCCTCTACCGGGGGCAGGGCGCGCTGCTGGAACGGGCTCTCATCGCCTTCATGCTCGACCTCCAGACCCGGGAGCACGGCTACGAGGAGATCCTGCCCCCGTTCCTGGTGAACCGCGACACCATGACCGGCACCGGCCAGCTTCCCAAGTTCGAGGAGGACATGTTCCGCACGGCGGATCCGGACTACTTCCTCATCCCCACCGCCGAGGTGCCGCTCACCAACATCCACCGGGAAGAGGTCCTCGACGCGTCCGACCTGCCCCGCTACTACTGCGCCTACACCCCCTGTTTCCGCCGGGAGGCGGGCTCCTACGGCAAGGACATGCGCGGGCTGATCCGGCAGCACCAGTTCAACAAGGTGGAGCTGGTGAAGATCGTCGAGCCGGAAGGCTCATTCGACGAGTTGGAAAAGCTCACCCGCGACGCCGAGACCGTGCTTCAGCGCCTGGGCCTGCACTACCGCGTGGTGGAACTGTGCACCGCGGACCTGGGCTTCTCCGCGGCCAAGACCTACGACATCGAGGTGTGGCTGCCCGGCCAGGGCACCTACCGCGAGATCAGCTCCTGCTCCAACTGTACCGACTTCCAGGCCCGCCGCGCCGCCATCCGCTACCGCCCCGCCCCCAAGCAACGCCCCCAGTTCGTCCACACCCTCAACGGCTCGGGCCTCGCCGTCGGCCGCACCTTGGTGGCCATCCTGGAGAACTGTCAGCAGGAGGACGGCAGCGTCATCGTTCCCGAGGCGCTACGGCCGTACATGGGCGGGTTGGAGAGGATCGGATAGAGGACTCTGATCGCCGTCACGCCTTCCACAGCGCGCTCACCGGCATGGCGAACAGCTTCGGCCCCGCCTGCTGAATACGGTCCCCGTCGTGGAGGACGATGCCGCAGGCAAAGCGCGAGCCCGTCGCTTCCCGGAGGCGGGCCAAACCCTTGAAATCGCCGGGGTGGGCGGTGGCGCCTGCCTTGACCTCGATGCCGACAATGGCGTTCGGCAACCGCTCCAGCACCAGATCCACCTCGACCCGGTCCTTGTCCCGGTAGTGGGAGAAGAATGTCGGATGATCCACCAGGGTAGCGGCTTTCGCAAGCTCGGAGTACACGAAGCATTCCAGCAACGGACCGAGTTGCTGCCGGTCTGCGGCGATGGCGGCGCTGTCGATCCGCCGAAGCGCGGCAAGCAGGCCCGAGTCGAGGAACTGGAGCTTGGGCCGCTTGACCAAGCGCTTCAGGTCGTTGCGATGCCAGGCGTAGACCCGTCGGACAAGGAACATGTGCTCGAACAGGGCCAGCCAGCGGTCGACGGTCTTTCCGTCCACTCCCAGGCGTGCCCCTATCCCACTCATGTTGAGTAACTGACCGGCCGCGGCTGCCGCGTGATCGAGCAGCCGGGCCATTGCGTCGCGGTTCCCAACGCTTGCGATATCCGAGACGTCGCGCTCGGCCAGCGAACCCGCGTAGGCTCGCAGCCAGTTCGCGCGGCGTGACGGCAGCGGCCGTGAAAGGGCTTCGGGGAAGCCGCCGGCAAGGACGCACTGAGTCAGATCCGTCGTGGCGTCCGCTGCCGCGAGGTTCGGGAAGTCTCCGGAGAATGCCCGATCCAGGAAACCCGGCACGCCGCTCCGGGTTATTTCGGCTTGGGAAAAGGGGAGCAGTTCGATGGTTTCGATGCGGCCTGCAAGCGAATCGGGGGAGATGGCGGCCCTGAAGAGGTCCACCGATCCGGTAATCAGATAGCGCCCGGGCCGCGCATCTTCGTCGACGGCCTGCTTGATGGCCAGGATCAGCGCCGGCGCACGCTGAATCTCGTCGATAACCGCCGTCGGGTTGCCACGGACGAAGCCTATGGGATCGTCCGCGGCGAAACGTCGGTTTTGATCGTCGTCCAGGGAGATGAAGGGGCGGCCGTCGTCAGCGGCGATACGCCGGGCGAGGGTCGTCTTGCCGGATTGCCGCGGACCCACGATGGCGACGATGCGGGTGTCCGTAAGCGCCTCGCGGACTCGTGCCTCCGAATGCCGTGGCACATACTTCCCGCGTGTGGTCGGATTTGGCATGATGGCCTCGCGAAGTGGAATCCCTTCCGTCCAATTCGGAATCAAGTTGCGTCCATTTCGGAATATACCACCGTCCAAATCGGAATAGAACACCATCCGAATGGGAATGTCATGGGTCGGCCCCGGTCACGAAAAGCCCGAACCGCGTGGGAACAACAGTGCCGTCGGTAGAGCCGGCAAGGGCTCGGCGGGGCTGAAACTTTCGTACATCAACCCCGACGGTTCGTAGTTGACGATGCAACACGGGCAAGGATATACTCGCACATCCAAAGAGCCGGCGCAGTGCGCGTGCGCGCCCGGTTTCGACGGGACTCCGCCCCACGAGGGGCTCGACACCATGTCGGGGCTTCCGGGGATGGGCCAACTACTACCACGACTCCATCGGACTCGATGAGGCGCTCGTGGCCCTGTTGCCCGAGATCGAGCAACAGACCCTCGTGCTGCAGGGCACCAAGGACGGCATGATGCCGCCCGAGAGCGGCCAGCTCCTGGCGCGGGAGATTCCCCATGCCAAGCTGCTCTACGTCTACGACGCGGGTCACAACGTCGAGGTGGACCAGCCCGAGCGGTTCGTCGCCCTGGTGCGTGACTTCTTCACGCGCGGCGAAGCCTTCATCGTCAATCCAGGGGATGAACGAGCGGGCGTGACGGCGGCGTCGCGCCAACCTCCCGCGTGATGGCCAACGGTCCGAGCAGGAGAACCATTCGCATGAAAACCGGGACACTGTCCGCCGCGACTATAATGGTTTCTTGTGCCGGCCTGTTCGTGCTCGCGGTCTTTTCCGATATAAACCCCGCCCTGGCGCAGACGCGTGAGGCGTGTCCGCTTCCCGCCGGTGTGACTGCTCCCGCGGACCCGCCCGTGACGGCACAACAGGTGGAAGACGGCAGCGGTGGTCTGATGGAGTTCGCGCTGGCCGTGACCGCGGAATTAGGGAACCAGAATGATTCGGCGGATCTGGGACGATTCCTGCACTTTGCGTGTCTCATGAGGCAAGAAGGGGGTCCTTGGCGTTCGGGTTCCACCTACGTCGTGACACTGTCGCTGGACGGCAGGCTGTTCTTGCACGCGAAAGACACGGCCCTCACGGGCCGGCAACTCAACCCCTTGATTTATGGCGCGATTCTTTCCGCGTTGGGGGTCCCGCAAGAAGTCCTGGCGGACTTGGCTTCCGCCGATCTTGTGATGGCCGTCCGCGCTCGAGCCGTCCTGGTCGGCATACTGTCGCGAGGACCGGAGGCCCCGTTCGACGCGACCTCCGTGGTGCCGGGCGCCTCCGGTCATGCCAGCGCCTATGTGTCGGCCCCCTATGGGGGTTTGCCGTTCGTGGCCCTTGCCGGATTCGAACTCGACTCGTCTCACCTGGCTCCCTTGGCCGTGGAACAAATCGATTATGGCGACCCGGCCGTTACCGCCAGGGACGTGGTGGACCGGGAAACATTGAAAGCCTTCGTCACGGAAGCGGGGAATTATGTTACGGGGCACCTGAAGAGTGGAGATCCGTCCGCCAGTGCGAAAGCATTCATCGCCTTGCGGGATCCGAACGGGCCCTGGAGACACGGTTCGGTGTACCTCTACATCCTGGATCGCACCATCGACGCGATTCTGTTTCACGGAGCGTTTCCGAACCGATTCGAGCTTCGACCCTTGACCCCGACCGTCCGGGACGCCGTGACCGGAGAGTTGATTCTGCCGCAGGTTTTCGACGCGGCGAAGAACAACCCGGAAGGCGGCTTCGTCGAGTATTACTTCGACGATCCCTCGGACGACACCGACAGCGCCGATACCCCCAAGGTGGGCTACGCCCGCGCGTTCAACGATGAAGTGGTGACGGCGCGGGGAAGACGCCCGATCAACATCATCGTCGGGTCGGGTTTTTATCAGAGCTCACCCAACGTGGTGGCCGCGCGCCGGAACACGGCCGTCAAGTCGGTGGTGCCGCAGGTCATGCGGGCCATGACCGCCAGCACCGTCGATGCCGTCTCCGGGCGCATCCGGCGGGCCACCTCCGACATCCCGCCCGCCAAGGGGTTCCGTCTCGGCGGCGCGTCGAAGTTCTCCGATGTTCTTCTGACGAACGCGCGGGCGCTGGAAGGCGGCACGTTCAACCTCGGCCGGCTGCTCGCGGGCTCGTCCTTTACCGTGCCGCTCTACGCGGCGGGCACGGGCAGGGGTGGTTTGTTCGGGAACCTGACGTTCTGGGGAGGCGGCGACTACCGCAACTTCTCCGGCGGCAGCGCGGCGACCGTGGACTACGACGGCAACGTGGCGAGCGCCAACCTCGGGGTGGACACGAGGTTGAGCGAGGACTTTCTGGCGGGGGTGTCGTTGGCGTGGGCGCGGGGAGCCGTGGAATACACGGCCTCCGGGGTGACGGGCGATTCCGAGACGACGTTGACGAGCGTCAACCCGTACGTGGGCTGGCAGTCCTCGGCAGGCATGAACCTGTGGGCCACGGGGGGCTATGGCTGGGGCGAGGTGGAGATCGACGAGTCGGGGGACACGCAGGCGAGCGACCTGACGCAGCGGATGGTGGCGGCGGGGGTGAGCGGGCCTCTGGTGTCGAGCGATGAGTTGATCGGCGGCGGGACCACGAGCCTGCGACTGAAAGGCGAAACGATGTTTTCGTGGGCCGATATCGAAGGCTCGGGGAGTCTTGAGCAAACGACGTTGAGCGCCAGCCGGCAGCGGCTGATGCTGGAAGGGGTGCACGAGCGCAAACTGGCCTCCGGGGCGACGTTCACGCCGTCCATCGAGGTGGGTATGCGCTACGACGGCGGGGACGGGGACACGGGCAGCAGTGTGGAGACGGGGGGCGGGCTGCGCTTTACGGACGCGGCGTCGGGACTGACGGTGGAAGGCCGGGCGCGGACGCTGTTCGCCCACAGCGAGGATTACGAGGAGTGGGGCGTGAGCGGGCTGTTGCGGCTCGATCCGGGCGAGGCGGGCCTGGGGTTCGCGGCGAGCCTGCGGCCGGCCTGGGGTCGGACGGGCGGGGGTGTGAAGCGGTTGTGGAACACCGGGGTCGCCGGCCCGGTGGCGGACGACCAAACGGGGCGTGTCCATGCGCGGGTCGCGTATGGGTTCGGCACCACGTGGGGCGGCCGGGGGGTGCTGACGCCCTACACGGACGTGTCGCTTTCCGGGGCGGGGTCGCGGCGGCTGAGCCTGGGCGGGCAGTTCAAGGCAGGGTCGTGGGTCACGTTGAGCCTGGAAGGCGTGCACAACGATCAGCCCCACGGCGCGGACAGCCAGGGTGTCATGCTGAGCGCCAACATGATCTGGTAGTCGTCCCGGTATTCCGCCTTTCTCCCATCGCCGCCGGCCACCGACTACTTCCGCCGCAGACCCGGATCCGCGAGGGTGGTGTCCTGTCCCGGCGGGGCCTCGTCCAGCGCCTCTTCGAGGGCCGGTCTCGGCGCCCACTCCTCGGGCGGCCGCGCTTCACCGTTCCAGTCCACCTGGTCGAGTCCCCAGAAGATCTCCAGGCTGTGGCCGTCCGGATCCCGGAACTCCACCGACACCTGGCAGCCGGCGCGCCTGCGGCCGTGGAAGTCGATGGGCACATCGTGCTTCTCGAGGTGGTCCCGGGCGCGGAAGACATCGTCCAGCGTGGGCACCTCGAAGGCCAGGTGATGCAGTTCCCGGCCCGCGGAAGCCTCCTTGGCCTGGCCGATGAGGCCGAGGCCGTGGTGGTCCTCATTGAAGCGCATGAAGACCATCCGGCCCGGCACCATGCTCTCCGGATAGACGTCGGAGACCTTGAAGCCGAGCACCTGGGTGTAGAACCGGACCGACGCGTCGATGTCCCGCACCACCAGCACCGCGTGTCCCATGTTGCCGATGCGGAAGGGCATGTCGGCCGGCGGCTGAAGGTCTTTCATCGCCTGGACGTCGGGGCCGCGGAGCCCCTCCAGGTCGACCTTGCCTCGTTGGGTCATGTTTTTGGCCATGTGCGATTCCCTCCGTGACGGCAACCGCGTTCCACGCCGGTGCCTTGGGCTTGATCTGCGCCATAACTATAGCCTAATGAGCCCGCCACGGGCGAACACGTGACGCGGAACGGGTAGTCTGGTTGCCCGGCCGACGCGATTGTGAGACGATTCGGCTATACTTCGTGTTCGGCGTGCCGCGGCCGCATGGGTGGCGGCGATCGAGAAACATGGGAGGCTGATATGACCCCAATTCCTCGTACGAGATTCATGGCGTTGACCGCGGCTTTGGCGGTGTTGCTGGCGGCGGGCGCCGCTTCGGCGCAGACCCTCAAGCTGGCGGTTCCGACGTTCCTTACCGGGGGCGGAGCGCCAACTTACGGCACCGCGTCCAAGAACGGCGTGGAGCTGGTGGTCCGCGCCATCAACGAGGGCGCCCTGCCGGCACCCTACAACAGCGTCGGGCTTGCCGGCCGCAAGATCGATCTCGTGGTCTACGACGAGTCGGGCGGCGGCACCAAGCAGGTCACGGAGTTGCGCAACAAGGTGCAGAAGGAGGGCGTGGACGTCGTGGTCGGCTACGTCTCCTCCGGGAGCTGCGCGGCCATCGCCCGGGTGGCCGAGGAGCTTCGGGTCCTGACCCTGCTGACGGTATGCGGCACGCCGCGCATCTTCGAGGAACTGGTGAAGGAGCCGAAGTACCTCTTCCGCATCATCAACCACAGCACCGCCGGCAACGTGGGTGCCGCGCACTACGTCGTCAAGAAGCTCCGGAACGAGGCCAAGGACGGCTACATGGGCATCAACCAGAACTACGCCTGGGGCCAGGATGCCTGGCGCGACTTCAACCTGGGCGTGCAGACCCTGGCGCCGGAGCTCAAGCCGGCCAAGAAGCAGCAGTTCCCCAAGCTGTTCTCCGGCCAGTACGGCACCGAGATCTCGGTTCTGCTCAGGGCCAAGCAGAAGGTGGTGCACTCGAGCTTCTGGGGCGGCGACATCGAGGCCTTGATCGCCCAGGGCAAAGCCAGGGGACTGTTCAAGCGCAAGACGTTCGTTTTCACGGTGGGCGAGATAACGGCCCACCGGATCGGCAAGAAGTTCCCGCCGGGACAGCTCGCGCGCGGTCCCTATGGATTGTACGCGGCGGGTATCGACACCCCGATCAACAAGTGGTTCCGGAGCGAATACCGGAAGGCGTACAAGCAGCCGCCCTCGTCGCCGGCCTATCACTACGCCGACGGTATTGTGGCGGCCAAGTACGCCTATGACACGGCCATGAAGGCCAACGGCGGCAAGTTCCCGTCCACGGACCAGGTGATCAAGGCGCTTGAGCACGCCACCTTCGACATCATCGCCGCCAAGGTCAAGATGTCCCTCGGCAAGGGGCATCAGGCGGTCACCTCGGACCGCTGGGGCTATGCCGAGTGGGACGATGCCAAGGGCGAGATCGTCGTCAAGGACGTGGTGGAGTTCAAGGCCGAGTGCGTGAACCCGCCGGAAGGGGTCAATGCGGCGGACTGGGTCAAGGGCGGCATGAAGGGCGCCAAGTGCGACTGATCGGCGTCCCGGCCTAGGCCGACATGGGCTACTAGACGGCGTCCTTCGACTTCGCCTGTCCTGAGCTTGTCGAAGGACGCCATTTTCTTTCATTCCCGCGCACGGGGGAACCGTTGGATCCCGAGCTGCTACTCATCATCCTCGTCGACGGACTCGTCTACGGTTCCTATCTGTTCATGGTGGCGGTGGGCCTGACGGTCATCTGCGGCGTCCAGAAGCTCCTCAACGTTACCCACGGGGCGCTCTACGCGTTCGGCGCCTATCTCGCGGCAACGCTGCTGATCCTCTATTTCCGGGTGGACTGGCCCGAGTACGGCGCCTTCGTGGTCATGCTGTTGGCGGCGCTCTTCCTCGGCGTGGTCTTCGGCCTCATCATCGAGCGCGGCCTGCTGCGCCATCTCTATCACGAGGACGAGCACATCATCGTGCTGGCGACCTTCGCGGCTTTCCTGGTGCTCGAGGACGTCCTGTTGCTGATCTGGGGCACCGACCCCTATCTTGCACCGGAGCCCCTCGGGCTGCTGGGCTCGACGGAGATCGCCGGGCTTCCCTTCGACAACTACAGCCTGTCCATGGTGCTGCTGTCGGCCGTGGTGGCCTCGGTGCTCTGGTACGGGCTCAACCGGACCCAGTTCGGCAAGCTTCTGCTGGCGGTGATCTATGACCGGGAGCTGGCCCAGGCCATGGGGATCAACGTCAACCGGATCTTTCTGCTGACCTTCATGCTGGGCTCGTTCCTGGGGGCCCTGGGCGGCGCCTACCAGGCGCCGGCGATCTCGGTGCAGCCCGGCATCGGCGTGGAGGTGATCGTCCTGGCCTTCGCCGTGGTGGTCATCGGCGGCATGGGCAGCATTCCCGGCGCCCTCATCGGCTCGGTTATCGTGGGCGTGGCCCGGGCGTTCGCGGTGCACCAGGAACCGGCCCTGGAGTTGTTCGTCATCTACCTGATCATGGCCGCGGTGCTCATCGTCCGGCCGCAGGGCCTGTTCGCGCCCGCCAAGCCGAGGACCATATGAGCTGGCGCCAGGACAAGACCCTCTGGGGCCTGACCCTCGGCCTCGCCGCGCTGTTGCTCCTCAACTTCGTGGTGGCCGACTGGTTCCGCAACATCCTGACGCTCTCACTGGCCCGGGGGTCGGTGGCGTTGGGTCTGCTGGTGCTCTGGCGCTGCGGGCTGATCTCCTTCGGCCACGCGCTCTACTTCGGCTTCGGCGCCTACACCGTGGGGCTCATGAGCCGGTACCTGGGCATCACCGACGCCTTCCTGACCATCGCCTGCGGGGTGGTGACCGCGGGCCTGCTGGCATACGGCCTGGGGTTCCTGCTGCGGCAGTACCGGGGCATCTTCTTCGCGTTGCTCAACATGGCGTTCTCCATGATCCTCTACGGCGTCCTGGCCAAGCTGGAGGAGCTGGGGTCCACCGACGGCATCAGCCTGGAGGCGACGACCTACCTCTGGTACGCGCCCCTGGGCGCCGAGAACAAGACCGCGCTGTTCGTTTTCGCGGCTATCCTGACCTGGGGCGTGGCGGTGCTGGTGCACCTCTACCTGCGCTCCACCCTGGGCCACATGACCACCGCGGTGCGGGAGAACGAGATCCGGCTGGGTTACCTGGGCTACTCCGGGGAGCGGGCGGTCCATGCGAAATACGTGATCTCCGGACTGCTTGGCGGTTTCGGCGGCGCCATCGCCGTGCTCACCATCGGCCACGTGGACCCGGACTCCATGGTGTACTGGCCGGTGTCCGGGGACTTCGTCTTCATCGCCATCCTGAGCGGCACCGGCAACGTCGTCGCGCCCTTCATCGGCGCG
>JAPOPM010000247.1 GCA_026712905.1 Deltaproteobacteria bacterium | reverse complement strand
CGGCCGAGGGTTTCCTGAGCCAAGCGCCGCGCCTGGTCGGCGGTCACACGTCCATGGCGTCCTATGACCAAGCGCCGGTTGGTGGCCCTGCGCCCACCGGTACCGACACGATAGTTAACGATATAGGCGCGAACGCCGGAAGGTTGGACGCGAAGACCGAAGCCCGGCAACTTGTCGTCCCACCCCTCTCGTCAAGTGTATCGGGCACCCGCCACATGGACGAGATTCCCACCGGATCGAGTTGGCCAGCCTCTCCACACATAGCCGGATTTACGGCGCCGCCGGCTACAGCGAAGGCCGCACGGGGAAGCCCAGCTGCGGCCTAATGGCTGCCAAGACAGTCTCGTAGTTCCGTTTGTACACACGAGAACATCCGACTAGCGGGCCATGGGGCCATGATATCCCTTGGCGCCCCCAAAGCGGTTGAAGCCTCTGGTCAATACTTCATGCGCACTCTGCGATATCAAGACAGCGCCCGGATCAGATTGGCTTGGCGCTCATTGCTTACCCCCTCCTTAGGCAGCATCCCGCCAACACCCTGCCCCCAAAGAAGTCCATTGAATGGGTTGATTCGGCGAACATTTCTTAGTGACTTCTCCTTGGGGAAGTAGCCCGAGAATCTGGCTCCGCCTCATCTCGGCAGCCTGTTCATCATTCTAAGGCCCGTCGTTCCCTTCCGTAAGTGACGGTGATCCTGTGGTGGTTCTGCGGATGCGCCGGCGGGAACTCCGGTGGCGAGTTTCACGTGGACGGCGCCGATGATCACGCCGCGGGGGCGCCTCGCCTTCGCTTCCCCTTCCATCGCCTTGTGTAGGCGGATCTTGGCAACCGCAGATGTCGAGATCCTGACGCTCGTTGTCCAGCCGGTCAACCTAAAGTTAAGCTTCCCGGATCTCCCTCACGAGCGCAGCTCCAGGACAGGAACACCTGCATCAACACCGAAATCGGGAACCTCGACGACCCCCCTCGCGAGGCTCACTGAGCTCGAGCGAAGGCAGCGCAAGAATCGGCGCCTCCAAACTCACAAGGAGGTGCCCCATGCCCGACTGCGGTTGTACCCACGGAAAGCCCTGCGAGTGCGAGGGCTGCCAGGAGAAGAATGCAACGCTCCGCATCCTCGACGCAAAGATCGACATGCTCGAAACCAAGCTCAAGGAGAGCGCCCAACTCAACGCCAGGTGCACCAGGCACTGAGTAGGCGGGACGGGCCACCCCATATCAGGGTGGCCCGCTTTGCGTGGGGGGCTGTGGGGAGAGACCTACTTCGGCTTCCAGCGCGCGCGGATGGCCGCGTCGAGCTGGTCGATCATGATCTGAGCCTGCTGGGCGGTGAGCACCAGGAGCTTGCCGTCGAGCCAGACGAAGTATTCCTTGTCCACTTCCTCCACCCGGATCTCATCGACGCGCATCGCGGATTTCGTTTCCCTTTTCATGAGTCCCTCACGAACCTCACGGGCGGCCATGACAACATGTCCTCGGAGAAGGGGCTGCGTTTACCACCGCACCTCCGGAAACGCCCCCACTTGGTCGCCGCGCGCCGGCATCAAGCGCAGACCCCTCTTCAGAGTCTCGTCGAACACGGGTGCGTCGTCACGCTTCGTGAAGGGCAACAGGATGGTCCCGAGCACAAGGATTTCCCCCACGACGATTCCGATGGTTTCCCAGTTGACGTCGCGGCCGCTGCTCTTACTATTCCCCGGGTGACAGTGATAACCGCCAGTAGCCGTCTCGCGGTGGCAGCCGTCACGGTTCAGGCCGCCGCCATGGGCGCCGGCGAAGTGGGGCGTGGCGGCCAGAAAGCCGGCCACGAAACCGATGCTCAGAAAGCGCCTCATCCCCGCAGTTCCTTGATGGTGGCGTGGTCGCGCCGGATCTTCCGAACCGCCACGGCCAGCAGGTGTCGAGTTCGTCGATGCGCTGGTCGGGCTCCTTGAGAGCCTCCTGGAACGGCTCGAGTTCGAAGTTGGACATGATCCCTCCTCGGTGAAGAGGATGGCTTGACCGCGCAAACGGGTTGCGGTACAGGGAAGGAACGGCTGTCCAACGGTTTCCGACCTTGTGCCCCTCCTCGGGCCCGAGAACTGCCCTCGAGGCGGCTCTTGTCGTTTCAGGACTCTACCAGACCCCGAACTCCCACCACCAGGAGCCACACCAGGCCCACAACGAAGGCAAGGGCGCCAAGAAGAGCGAGGACGTCCACTGTGTCCTGAAGCAGATATTTCAGCGGCTTCTTCATCCGCAGGGAAATGGTATCTAGAGCTGGCGGCGCCGTCAAGCGTCAGTCGTAATCCTCAACCACCTGCGCCACCCACTCCATGCCGTGAAGATGCTTGGTGAGCCCGGCTTCCATCGCCGGCGTGCAGCGGATCGTCTCGTGGATCCGCACCGAGTTGTACCCGAGGTAGTGCAGGTGGACCGCGGCCACGTGGTTCTCGATCTTCTTCGAGTGCGCGTTCGTCCGCCGCACGAACCGCTTGATGTGCGTCCGGTGGTCAGGTTCTGGCGCTCCACGAAGCTGTTGGCCGCATCCCCGAACTCGAAGTCCACGTTGCCCCCGAAGGCCTCCTTCACGGCCGGCGCGTACACCGAGTATTCGTCCGTGGTGAGCTGCATCCGGCTCGAGAGTCGCGACTTCAGGTCGCGCATGAACATCCTGCCCTCTTCCATGCCCCGACCGCCGGTGAGGTAGGAGATCACGAGCTTCGTGTCGGTGTCGATGGCGACCCACGTGTAGCAGTCGCCGGCGTCGGGCGGGGGCGTCTTGGCGCAGATGAAGGAATGGATCTCGTCGGCCTGGACGTGCTCAGCCGCTACGTTTCTTAGTGTGGACGTCGTGGTTCCGACCTGATGCCCCCGCACTCGACCAGGAGCTGCAGGACCTGGATTCTCTTCGTCAGAGACAGCCGGTTCACCTTGCGATTTTACCACATTTCCGTCCCGCGGGGTGAAGTTCAGGGTGACCCGGGAGCGGAGAGCCGAGGGGTCCATCGGGAGCTGTCCTGTCGCCGTCTTCACGGCCCGGCCGGCGGCCTTGTTGGGGTCGCGGGGGATCTTCGACTTGGTGGATCTTGCCACGGCCTACTCCTTGAGCTTGGAATCCAGCTCGAACTCGAGAGAGAAAGGGCTCGTCCTTGAAGGTGTCGACCGCCATGGTCATGTTCAGGAAGCTCTTGAGCCATTCCCAGGCGTGATAGGACATCGCCGTGTTCCATTGCGTCCTGCACCATGGGCAGAAGTCGGGGAGGTGGCCGTTTCTTCTGATCTCGGTTCCAGCGCGTCTCGTTCCTGCAAGACTCGCAGATGAGCTTGATGGTCTGGATGTCCTCCGGCCCGAACGAGATCCGCATCTTGGTGGTCTTCCTCCTTTGAGGACACCCTACCACACCACTTGAGCGCCACACCGGCTGCCAGCAAGTAGATGAGCACCGCCGCTACGGCGGTGCTCCATCCCATCACGATCCAGACCAGCTCCATCATCGTCTTGGGATGGCCCAGCGCCGAGGGCCCTGTGAAAACCCCCGCCTGTTGCGAGGAGGTCCGGGCCAGAAACGGAAGCCCCGGCTGCGCTTGCAGCCCCTATGAACATGGGGCCGGCAGACCGCCATCTGCTGGGCCCCTCAACGCACGAAAGGAACGATCATGACACTTCAACTGAAGGTGGTTTCAGCGCTAAGAGATCCTCAAGTGTATCCTCTAGGCGGTCTAGTACCCTTACGTCCTCTCGATCACGGCGTTCTTCACCGATCTCCAAACGGAGGGCGGCTCGTTCTGGCAATGCAAGCGCACTACGAGGACAAAGAGGGGAAACGATCTCAACCCCCACCCGGGTACGCCGTATACGAAGATACTCAAGAAGGTCTCGCGCTTTTTGCCGTGCAGCTTCTAGACTCTCTGGCTGCAAACCCCCAAGGGGAAACACAACGCCAGATAGAACGTGCCAATGGGCCTCTCCGTGATCTGCGTGTGTACCTCGAGGAGACTCTACAAGCTGGCCGTTAGGATCCATCGCCCAATCCGATCCCACATCCGCCCCCGCTTGTCAACCCCAATTGTCCACAGTACCCCGGAATTCGAGCCAAGTGATTTGCATTGCCTTTCCGGGGCCGGGAATGAAGCAGGTATGGTCGTCATGGACCTGGCGGTCGGAGGTCTGCTTGGCGCGAATGAAGTCCGTCGCCTCGGCCAAGAGTCTGTCGCGCCTTCTCTCGAGGCTGCTTGCGGCTCGTCATGGGAAATTGATAACGACGCGCGGTGACCGACCGTCCAACTCAACGCCGACTCTCGGACGAGGCAAACCGCCACAAAGCGTTTTTCAACGATATCGGTATAGTCGGGCATGGTCATGACGGACCTGAGAGGGGGTGCCACGTGGGCAAGCGATGAGCACCGGGCCAGGCGTACCGAGCGGACATCTCAGCATCATCGAGGTGGCCGAGATGTTCGTCGACGGGCAGTCGGAACGTCGGCGCCTTCGATCTGCAACGGTGTCCGATGGCGTGCAGCCGTGCCTTGGGTGCAAGAGCAAGAACACATTGCACGTGGCAAGCGAGAAGCCTTGCCATACCGGTGTCGGTCGTGCAAGATGTACTTCTCGGTGCCCGCCAGGACGGCGCTGGAACGCTCGAAGGTGCCGCTCAAGAGGTGGGTAGGACGATCTGCCTATGCGTCACCGGCCTGAAGGGCGCGTCCGGAATGAAACTCTCCCGGGACGTCGAGGTGACTTAGAAGACGCATGGTTCATGACGCGCCGTTGAGGGAGGATGGGCCGGTGGCACCGACCCCTTCCGCGGTCCCGTGAGGCCGACGAGACCCTATCGGTGGCGGGGAAAGAACAAGCATGAGCGAACTGCCCCATCGCGGAAGCGGCCCCGCGGGCAGAACCATCGTGTTGGTTCGAAGAACCGTGAGTGATCAAGTGTGCAGACAGACCAACGCTGCATGGCTTCGTCAACTGGAACATCGATCCAGGCACGGAGTTCTTCACCGATAACCCGCACGCCTAGCAGGGTCTTCCCAACCACAAGCTCGGCAAGCAGGTCGGAAGCATGTGGACGGGATGGCACACACAAACGGCATTGAGTCCTTCCGGTCCATGCTCAAACGGGGACACCACGACGTCTACCACAAGATGAGCAGTGTGCACCTGGGAAGGTACGTCAACGATTCCCCGGCCGACACAACATGCGGCGCAAGGATACGGCGGTGCAGATCACTTCGGCGGCCGTGGGTCTGGTGGGGCGTCGGCTCATGCACCGTGACCTGAGCTGTGGCAGCAACTACACGGGATACCGCTCCGACGGGCTCGAAACGGAGACTCCCCCAACGGCGATGAAGCCTTGGGACTGACGGTTGTGGCACGTGCTGAGGAACACCAGCGACTTCCGCCATCTCGAGAAGTAGCACGCAAGGAGAGCGCACCACGATGAGCATGACCAGACGGGACTTTGTTCGATCCGTGGGCGCGGTCGCCGGTGTGGACGCGGTCTATCGAACCATGCAGGCGCTGGGTCTCGCGGAAGCGGGCTTGGCTCATGCAAGCTCTCCCGATCTGCCCCGGGGCTCGGGCAAAGGAACGAGCGTGGTCATTCTCGGGGCCGGCATCTCCGGCATGACGGCCGCCTATGAGCTGTCCAAGGCCGGCTATCACTGCACGATTCTGGAGGCCACGGGCCGCGCCGGCGGCCGCAATCGGACGGTGCGCGGCGGTGACACGATAGAAGAACTCGGCGGCCGGCAACGGGTGGACTTCGACCGCGGAGACCACCTTTACGCGAATCTCGGGCCGGCGCGGATCCCGTATCATCACCGGGCGATCCTGGGATACTGCAAGGAATTCGGCGTCGAGCTCGAGGTCTTCACGAACGACCACCGCGCCGCCCTGTTCCACAACCGGGAACGCTTCGGCGGCAACCCCGTGGCGGCCCGCCAGGTCATCACCGATACTCGCGGCTATGTCGCCGAGTTGCTGGCCAAGGCGGTCGACCAGGGCGCCCTGGACAGCGAGCTGACCGGCGAGGACAAGGAGCGGATCCTTGAAATGCTCGTGAGGTACGGCGGCCTGAACCCGGATCGGCTGTACAAGGGTTCGAACCGCGCCGGCTATCGCGGCGAGCAGGTCCACGAGGGCCTCAAGGCCGGAGACGTCAACGCCCCCCTGGACTTGAGGGAGATCCTCAAGGCGGACTTCTGGCAGTACAAACTCCACTTCAGCCAATTCGTCAACCAGAACCCAACACTGTTTCAGCCCGTCGGCGGGATGGACGCCATCGCGAAGGCTTTTGAGAAGCACGTCGGCCCGCTCATACGATACCGCAGCATCGTGAAGGAGATCCGGAAGACCCCCGACGGTGTTCGCATCGTGACGGAGAAAGACGCAATCGACGCGGACTTTGCCATCTGCACCATACCCGCTCCCGTTCTGAAGGACATTCCCAACGATTTCTCCCCGGAGACCCGGGCGGCTATCGGATCGATAGAGTTCGTGCCGGCCGTGAAGATCGCCTTCCAGGCCCGCCGGCGATTTTGGGAGGAAGACCACGCCATCTACGGCGGGATCTCGTGGACCGACCAGGACATCACCCAGATCTGGTATCCGCCCTACGGCTATCACCGCGCCAAGGGGATCATCGTCGGCGCCTATATCTGGGACGACAAGCCCGGACTGCGCTTCGGGGACATGACCCCGCGGGAGCGGCTTCGGGCCGCTGCCGCAGAGGGCGAGCAGATTCACCCGGGATTCGGGGCGGAACTCGAGACCGGTGTTAGCCGGTCTTGGCTCAAGACGCCTTTCCAGAAGGGAGGCTGGCCGAAGAGCCGCCACAAGTCGCCCGAAGCGCTTCAAAGGCCGGACGGGGCCATCTACTTCGCCGGCGATCAGGTGACCGGCCTGCCCGGATGGCAGGAGGGCGCCGCGCTGGCAGCCCATGCAGTGGTCAACTCCATCCATGAGCGCACCATGGCGAGATGACACGGGTGTCTGGCAAGGCGACTGCTTTGTCGAGGATCATTTCATGGAGAATGAACGGCAGGATCTGGACAAGTACGAAAAGCTGCTGCTTCAGCGCATCCGCGCGGCCACGAAAGGGCCGCTGCACGAGACCCCGATCCTCGTGGATCGGGAAGGGTTCGAGATTCTCTCGGACCTTCAGGAAAAAGGTATGGCCGTGGTCAATGATAGCCCGGACACGGCAGAAGGCGCCCTATACCGGGTCAGGTTGACGCCGAAGGGGTGGGCGTTGGCGATTTGAAGGGCTGGTGTGCGCCATCGGTGCCAGGTGGGAGAGGAACGGGGAATGTCCCCCTGGATAGCATTTGCAAGCGAATTCCGGGTGTCACACTTCGGGAGGGTTGAGGTGGTCCTGGTTGGTTGGACAGGTAGGCAGCAGAAATAAGGTGTATTCCAGACGTTCAATCATGCCGCTAGGGTCCCGTTTATCACGTCTTCGTGTTCCGATGGAACTGGCAGAGGGGCGGGCGGTGGTAAGTCATGACCGTAGTAGCCAATCTTATCCTTTTCCAGTGCAATGGCCACGTCTCGAAATGCTTTGCCTGGAATGCTGTTCTCGTCGTACTCTTGACTGACCTGAAGCAAGGAGGTTCCATGAAACACGTTCTGACGGTGTTGCTTCTGGTGGAACCCCAGCGCCCTTGCACCCTACCATGTGCTTTCCTCCGGGTAGCGACTCTCTCGCCGCTTGATGGGAGTGCTGACCTCCACCGGGTCGACCGGGGATTGCTAAAGGTGCTTCCCGTGCGCACTGACGCCCCACTCTGGAGGCGGCATCCACCGCAGAAGCGGTGCTGTCAAGCCCGTCGTTCCGGCCTCGATCCACCCCCCTCGTCCCCTAGCTTTCTCCTTGTATGGCGGATTTCCGATGACCACGGAGGTCCACGTCGTCGGAAAGGTGCTGTGGAAGGTCACCCGCGCCTGACGCCCGCGCCCGACCCCGGCCTGTCCCCGACACCGATCCGAGAGCCGGCGGCGCGCCGTGTCCCGCCCCAGCGCGGGAGAGGGAACCCCGGCGGCGCCGACGCACCGCCGGGACCGCGCGCCTGCGCCGCCCGGCCTCAGTCCTTCTCGCCATGGAACACCGAGCGGAACGCCGGACCCGAAGCGTGACCGACGACGCCGGCGCGGCGGGCGCCGCCGAACTGCCCGGTGGCGTCATACGCCTGTGAGTCGCTGGCCGTCGTGCCGCCCGTGAAGCGCCCGTCGCGGACCGGCATGCCGTTCCACTGCAAGGTCCCCAGCGTCGGAACGTCCTCTAGGG